>JAJTHU010000140.1 GCA_021300055.1 Nitrosomonadaceae bacterium
ACTCGCCGCCACCGATCCGAACCTCACCGCGCGCCTCAACGCTACGATTAGGACGCGACGCGGATGTTTTCGGCGGTGCTTTCTGCGATGCTTTCTGCGATTCTGGCCGGTTTGCCAAGAATGAAACTCCTTATTTGGCGGGCATTTTCAGGCATTTTCGTCCCCCAAAATGCCCGCCATTGCTTGTGTTTGGTAATTCAATCGCAACCCGAAAGCATGCAGAAACGCATCCAGTCAATCGATTTGGCGTAGTCGGAGCGACGACGCGAAGCCATCGCCTAAAATTCAGCCTTTGCTTCTTCCGTCGCGCTGAGCATCGCCACCACCTGTGTTTTCAATATTCTCCCGCAAGACAGACGCCAACAACACCGAATCGACCTCCGCGTCGACGTCGGAGATACCATCCAATGAGGGCGGATGGTTAAGTCGTCTGCGTGCCGGATTAGCCAAAACCCGCGAGGTCCTCAACACTGACGTCTCGGATTTGTTCGCGCGCTATCCGAAAATCGATGAGGCACTGTACGAAGAACTCGAGACCACCTTGCTCAGCGCCGATGTTGGCGTCAAGGCGACCACGCAACTCATCGAGGCGCTGCGTCGCGATCAACGCGAGCAAAAAATTGCCGACGGCGCGGCACTGTTCGATGCGTTCAAACGTAATCTGAATACCTTGCTCGCACCCCTCGAGCGCACACTAGACATCAGCACGCACCAGCCGTTCGTGATCATGATTGCAGGCGTGAATGGCGCGGGCAAAACAACCACCATTGGCAAACTCGCCAAGTATTTTCAGCGCGAAGGCAAATCAGTGTTGCTCGCCGCAGGCGACACATTTCGTGCGGCGGCGCGCGAACAGCTCATGACTTGGGGTGAGCGCAACAACGTCACCGTGATCGCGCAAGAAGGTGGCGACCCCGCGGCGGTCGTGTTCGACGCGATTCACGCGGCGCGCGCGCGCGGCATCGACGTGGTGCTAGCCGATACCGCTGGACGGCTGCCGACACAGCTCAACCTGATGGAAGAGATCAAGAAAGTGAAGCGCGTCATCACCAAGGCCGAACCCACCGCGCCGCACGAGACCTTGCTCGTGCTCGACGCAAACACCGGGCAAAACGCCCTGGCGCAAGTGCGCGCCTTTGACGACGCACTTGCCCTCACCGGCTTGGTGGTCACCAAACTCGACGGCACCGCCAAAGGCGGCATGATCGCCGCACTCGCGGCAGAACGCGGGCCGGCGAGCATTCCGGTGCGCTTTATCGGTGTGGGCGAGAGCATCGATGATTTGCGTCCATTCGTCGCGGCAGACTTTGTCGATGCGCTGTTTGCTTCGACGGCTAGCGTACCTAGCGCAAGCACATCCGCATGATTGTCTATTCCGCCGCCACCAAGCGATACCCCAACGGCTATGAGGCCTTGAAGGGTGTTTCGCTCACGATCGAGAAAGGCCAGCTGGTCGCGGTCACGGGCCACTCGGGCGCAGGCAAATCGACGTTGTTGAAGCTTGCTGCAGGCATCGAGTTCGCATCGACCGGCAGCGTCTTCGTCAACAACCAAAACGTCGCGCAACTCAAACCCGCCGGCATCGCCGTCTTGCGCCGGAATCTCGGCTTGGTGTTTCAAGATCACAAGCTGCTCTTTGAGCGCAATGTCTTCGATAACGTCGCCCTGCCCCTCGAAATCGCGGGCTTCACACGCACCGAGACGGGCAAACGCGTGCGCGCCGCACTCGACAAAGTGGGTCTTCTGAGTCGTGAGAAAGCATTTCCGGTTGCGCTCTCGGGTGGCGAGCAACAGCGCTTGTGCATTGCGCGTGCCATCGTCAATCGTCCGGCGATCCTGATTGCCGATGAGCCCACCGGCAATCTCGACGCCGATTACGCGGCGACGATCATGGATTTGTTTAAGTCGTTCAATCAGGTTGGCGTCACGGTGTTGCTCTCGACGCACGACCAGGCCGGTTTGGCGCGGCTCGATTGCCGCCGCGTGCAATTGAGTCAAGGTAGCGTCGAGCAAGGCAACGCTGACCAAGGGAGCGCAGTCGCATGAGCGCTTGGTTTAACGCCCATCAACAAGCACTGGCCCGCGCCACCGCGCGGCTGCGTGCGCAACCGCTCGCCTCGCTCTTGTCGACGTTTGTAATCGCCATCGCCATCGTGTTGCCGCTTGGGCTTTACGTCGTGTTCAACAACGTTGTGTCGGCCACGTCGAGGCTCAACACCGACCCGAACATGAACGTCTTCATGAAGCTTGCCGCCACCGACGCCGAGGTCAAGGCAGTCGAAAACAAGCTTCGCATCATGCCCAACACGGCAAGCACGGCTTACGTCTCGCGCGACGTTGCGCTGGCTGAGCTCAAGAAGCGCGCCAACGTTGCTGATCTCATCGCGGGGCTTGAAACCAACCCGCTGCCGCACGCGTTCACATTGCGCCTCAAATCCACCGAGCCCGCCACCATCGCCGCCATGCGTGCCGAAATCGCCGCGCTGCCGACCGTGGAAACGGTGACGGTTGATTTCGAGTGGGCGCGCAAGCTGGCGCGGTTCGCACGCTTCGCTGAGCGGGTGGTGATGCTACTGGGCGCACTGCTTAGCGCGGCCGTGGTGTTTGTGGTCGGCAACACCATTCGCTTGCAGATGCTGACCCAAAAGGACGAAATCATCGTCGCGCGGCTGATTGGCGCCACGCGCCGCTTTGTGCGGCGGCCGTTCCTGTATTTTGGGTTCTTGCAGGGCGCGCTGGCGGGCCTATTCGCGTTGGCGATGGTCGTGGCCGGCACGGCCTGGGTGGGGGGGGAGATCCGCGCCCTCGCAGAATCCTACGGCAGCTTTGCGGTTCAGGGCATCACCGCCGACTTGGCGATTGCCGTGGTACTCGGGGCGGGCGCCTTGGGGTGGATCGGCGCGTACGCGTCGGTGGGGATGTATTGGCGGCAGGTTGAATAGCGCAGTGCAATTACGAACAAGTTAGCGCTCGCTCACAAACCTTAAACAACCCGCCAACTGTTCCAAATTGTTGAACGACAGTTTTTACGGCAACAAAGCGCATGTTGGGCCGGCTCATCGCTTCGCAGATCGCTTCTGCATCATTGGCGTCGTTCTTGTTGCTCTTGACGTAGGGCTTCACAAACTGAGGGGCAACTAGGCGGACCTTGTAGCCCATGGCTTGTAAGCGTCTCGCCCAATCATGAGCGCCACCGCAGGCTTCCATGCCGATCTCACAACCCGGTTCAGCGACTTCACGAACAGCATCAATCCAGTTTGCACGGCTCAGCTTCTTCCGCCACACCGGTTTCTCAAGCCGATCTACACCATGTACTTGGAACACGTTCTTTGCCAAATCGACCCCAATGCGGATAACTTCATGTTGGACCTCTCCTCTCTGTTGATTGGATTCACACACTTCCAGTCTGGCACTAGATGCCGATTAGGTGAGGAGGGGTCCATCCCATTGGTATTGGCCGATCGTGCCCAACTCACAGTCGTTCCGCAAGACGGTAGACCAAACAATTGCAAGCGATTTTCCGGATAGCCGACTGCTCCAGAACGTCAGTCTGGCCCGCCCCAATTGGTCTCAATCAATTCGCGAGCCCCCTCAACTGTCACCTGCCACAATGCATCCATCGCCGTGTCAGGGTTTTCGTCAACGGCGGCCCGCAATCGGAAACAATCTTCGCTGAACTCTGATTTGCGCCTCGTTGTGAAACTCGGACGCGCACAATGCCGCTGCCAATTTTCAGGGGGTGAATTCTTCAGCAGCACAAAGCCAAGCACGAAGTACGCATTCGAGGCGGCCAACTGATACGTGCCATACTCGCGTTTCTTTCAGAGCCCTTAACCTGATGCATAGTGTCAAGTGGACCCGATTAATGCTGCAGTGTGTGGCACTGCTGCTCACGACATACTTGGCTACGGAAGCGGCCGACGCGCCAGCCTTGTCGGTGTCACATTTGGCGCGCGACGTTTCCCCGGATGCCACGCGCGACATCATCAGCGGCACGCTGGATTCCGCATTCGAGACTGTCCCCGCTGATCGTGTGACGCGCACCGCGAGCGCGATGTGGCTCAAGGTGAAAGTTGGTCAATCGACCGGATTAGTCGAGCCCGTTCTCGTGCTGCGGCAAACGCGCACCGCACGAGTGACGTTATTCCCGCCGTCGGGAGAACCAATAACGCAGTCGCTCTATGGCGAGACGCCGTCACCGCGCTTCACGCGTGACGCAGTCTATTTCGCGCTGGGCGGCACGAGCCAGCCGGGCGACACGTACTACCTTCACATCGATCAGCTTCGCGCGGGTGTCGTCTCGCTCGATCTGCGGGCGATGGCGGAGGTTAACGCGGCCAACCTCGCACACCTGCGCAACATCTCGCTTGTCATCGGTGCACTACTTGTGATGGGAATCACAACACTGCTCATGTGGGTCTGGCTTCCCGACCGCGGGCTTCTGTACCTTGGCGCCAGCATGGCGCTCGCCTCTGTCTACGTCGCCCTCCTCATGGGCGAGGGGTATGCGTGGGCGAACTCCTCCGCGGATAGCCTCGTTGCGTTCAACGTCCTCCAGGTTGCGGTCTCGCTCGGTTATGGCTTCAGCGTCCTCTTTTTCCGCGAGCTCCTCGATTTCGGCCGTTTCGCGCGGCGCGTCTCCGCGATGCTCAAGGCGCTCGCCATTTTCTTTTTTGCGGAGAGCGCGCTGCTATTCGCCGCCAGCGGCGAGCTGCTGCGGCTCCTTACCGCGATCGGTAATATCGGCATACTGGCCGCGTGGGTGCTGCTCGTCCCGGCAATGGTGGCCGCGTCGATCCGCGGCAGCACCGTGGCACGCTTTCTTTTCCTGGCATGGCTCCCTACCACCATCATGTCGATCCCGCACGCCCTGACGTATCTTCGCGGCGAGCCGGAACAGGCGTGGATCCTGAACGGCGTGTTGATCTCTACAGTCATCGGCTTTGTGCTCAAGTCGTGTGCGCTCGGTGCCCGTTTGCGTATGCGGCGCGCGGGTCGTGCCTTCGTCGCGTTTGAGGCTCCGCAAGATGACTTCGATTCGATCCTGCGCCGATTGCGAACCGCATGCGAGCATGCGGGCGTGGTCGGCCCGACTAGTGTGATCAAGGTGCAGATCGATGGCGCCAGGCGCTTGGCCGCGGCGCATGGCGAGGCGATTCTGCCCAAGTGCATGGCAAAAATCCGCGCGCGCATCCGCCGCGCCTTGCGCGACGATGACGCGCTCGGCGCCGCCGGCGATGCCGGCCTTTTTGTCGTGATCTCCGGCGCGGACGCGAATGCGGCTGCAGCAACGGCGGAACGGATTCGCCGGCGCGTAAGCGAGGGGCCGATAAATTTCGACGGCATTTCGCTTCCAATCACCGTGAGCGTGGGGCTCACCTATGCACAGGGTTCCGCGCAGGCCACCATCGACGCCGATTCGTTGATCGCGCAGGCGGAGGCCGCTGCCGTAACGGCAGACACTGCGGGCGGGAACCGCGTCGTCTACTTGCCGGCTTGAACACCGACGACTGGGGAGGCGTGCAATGAAAAAATTCGAACCGAGCGGCTTGACGCCGGGTGATCTGCTGCTTCATAACGGCAGAGACGACATCTCGAAGTTAATCGCTTGGGCAGGTGGCAGCCAATACAGCCACGCCGCGCTCGTGCATCATGATTTTGATCTGCGCGAAGCGTCCGCGTCCGGCGTTCGCCGTTACAGCCTCCACGAACGGCTCGCCGATACAACGAACTACGCCTTTATCGATGTCTATCGCCGGCCCGCCGGCCTCGGCACCACCCAAGCAAAGCAGGTGGATGCCGTCGCTGACCACTACTTGAAGACGCCTTATCCGCTTAGTAACCTCGCGTATCTAGGAATCATGTGCGCAGTCCGCGACAAGATCGTCGCGAACAAGTGGCTGCGATGGGCGCTACGCACCATTACCGATCAGCTCGTCAGCGGCGATACCAACTTTATGGTTTGTAGTGAGCTTGTCTATCGTAGCTACGCTGAGGCAAAGGTCGAGCCTTCCATCAAGCCACGCATCGTTGTGCCGGAGACTTCAGACCTGCCGTTTCCCGACATCGACCGGGAGGCGCTTTATAACGAGTGGTACCGGGATACACATCCGGCCGCAGCTTCGGCGACAACGGCGCTAACCATCCCGCAGGACATTCCCGACGTGTCCGACGCCCTGCTTCGCGAGAGTTATACAAAGCTGCTGGCGAACATGAACGCAAATTCGCGACTGCAGAATCACAGGGCGATGGACCCGCCGATGATCGAAATTAATCCAAATCCGCGCACCATCATGCCGTCTGACCTTGAACACAGCCCGGACTTCGAGTTGCTCGGCCGCGTCACCGGTGCATGATGCGCCGTAGCCAGCGCTTGGGGATTACACTCGCGGTGGAGAGCAGCGCCCCGAAGATGACGTAGATTATCGCGGCGACAATCAGGAGGTTCGAGAGCGCAGCAGCGATGATGTTTGAGTCCATGGCATTCATTCCCAGTAGAGGCGCGGTGCAGCGCTTACTTGGTTAAACGCAATCGGGATGCCGGACTATCATGGCCTCGTGCCAGGGGTGTCTTGCGCACGGGCCAGATCGCATTGCCGGATTGCCTCCGCCTCGGCCTGTAACGCGCGGTCACGCTGTACCTCAACTTGCTTCCGCGCGAGGACCGCGTCGTTACGCTCCTGGTTCACCCGATGGATAAAGACCCCAATGACGAGCAAAAAAACGACGACGACGATAAGCTCGGTAGGCCGGCGCCCGGCAAACTTTTGTAATTGGTACCACCACGTCGTCGGAACGGCGCGCAGCGGAACGCCATCAAGGTATCGCTGCACGTCCTCTGCGAGCAGAAAAACCGAGGCGTAACGATCGGCTGGTGCTGTGGCCGTCGCTTTCTGGATGATGCGTGCGAGTTCCCAATTGAACTTCGTTTCAGACGCGTCCGCGACGATTGTCTCGAGCAGACGCCCGAGGCTGAACACATCGCTCGCCGTACCGACCGGCTCCCCCGCACGCTGCTCAGGACTCGCGTACTCGGGCGTGAAGGCGAGCCCACCCGCGCCTGCCGCCGCCGTCACCTCGCTCACCAGCCGCGAAATGCCGAAGTCGAGCAGCGCCAAACGCCCGCGGCGGTCCACCAGCACGTTTCCCGGCTTGATATCGCAGTGGATGACAAGCCGCTGGTGCGCAAACGCGATGGTGTCGCACACGCCGAGAAATAGGCCCAGCCGGCGTCGAGTCGTGAGGTGCTTCGATTGGCAATAGGCGTCGATGGGAATGCCCTCGACGTACTCCATCACCAGGTATGGGCGGCCCTCGGGTGTCGCGCCGCCATCGAGGAGCCGCGCGATATTGGGATGTGAGAGCGAGGCTAGGATCTGTCGCTCCTTGGTCAGTAAGGCCAGCTTCTCCGGAGATGAGCGACCCTTTAGGATCTTAATGGCCGAGGTTTGCTTGAAATGACCGTCGTCGCGCTCGGCAAGGATAACCGCGCCCATGCCGCCGTGGCCGATTTCCTCTAGGAGTTTCCACGCCCCCAGCGAATCGCCGACCTTTAGCTCCGCTCCGGCTTGGGTGAACACCGACTGTCCAGCGTCAGCGGTAGCCATGGCGTCGTTCTCACGCGCCAAGGCGAGCGCTTCCTCGACCAGCGTGGCATCGTCGGTGAGTTGCTCGAGGCGGGCACGGCGCGCGGCTGGCAGCATCTCGCTGGTCTCGGCAAAAAGTGTCTTTAGTAGCGCGAATTGTCCTGGCGTCAGTTCCGACATAGGCGCGATTATGCGCGATACTTGCGGCCTATGTCCGCTCCAGGTTCGCTCACAATACTGCTTCACGCATGGAAGGCCGGCGACGGTAAAGCGTTCGAGAATGTGATCAACTCGATGCACGCTGAGCTCATGCGCATGGCCGCCGGACGGTTGCGTGGCAGCAACGCTCTCGTCAGCCTCTCGCCTGTCGAGTTGCTGCACGAGGCAATCGCGCGTGTAATGGAATCGCCGCCGGATGTCGAGAACCGCGCCCATTTTCTTGCGACCATGTCACTTCTCATGCGCTCGGTGCTCGTTGATCGGGCGCGCGAGCGACTCGCCGACAAACGCGGTGGCGGCGCGCTCACCGTCACGTGGACTGATTCCGGGCATGGCGAGGAATCGGTGGCGCACGATGTTCTCGCATTAGACGAAGCGCTGCGCAAGCTCGAGGTGCTGGACGAGCGCAGTAGTCGCGTGCTCGAAATGACCTACTTTGGCGGCATGGAACGCGACGAGATTGCCAAGGTGCTTGGCGTTTCCGTGCCTACGGTAGACCGCGACATCAAGTTCGCGCGCGCTTGGATCAGCAAGTGCCTAGCCTGAATATTTCACGGGTCGCCCGCTGCTTCGAAGCGCGTTACCTCTGAACGATTGACAAACCAAACTAGCTCCTTCCTCTTTTGCTGCGGACGCGGGCTGCACGTTCGCTCTTGGGCGATTGGACGACGCCGTGTTTGCCAAACACGCGCCTTCTTCCTGCACGCTTTTGGCAAATATTGCCCGCTATGCTTTGGTCAGTCAGGCGAAAAATCACTCGCCCACTCACCCGCTTTCGAACGTGCCCCCATGAAATGTTCAGGCTAGGAAATAACGCCTGATCAGTCTTGATGGTTTTCCCTCGCCAGTCCGTTTAGAGAGATAGGGCCGGCAATTTAGCCGGAACCCGCAAGCTAGACGCGGCGCCCCAGCTCAGGGAAAACAAGATGACCACGACGTTCCTGCTTACCATTCTAGAGGCGCTCCCCGCCCTCATCTGTGGCTTAGTCCTTCTTTGTGGCTATTGGCTCGTGATGAAAGCGCGGCGGTCAAAGCAAGATTCGTCGGATGTGCGCGATTGGGGGATCAAGACCCCTAAGCGCTTCGATACCAACGAGTGAGCGCGTTTCTTGTGATGTTGCGCGACGCCAATCTTAGACGCACTTGCTGCGATCGCCTGCCGCAAGGGGGGGCTGCCGCTAACGAATGGCGGGGTGGGCTCATCACGCCACGGGAGTCGACACAATGACCAACGCTTCGGTTCTCGTCGCCAATGTCCATGGGGCTGAGATCGATTTTCTGGGTGCCCTGCTGCGCGGTGGCATTTCGGCCGGGGTGGTGGCCTCGCTCTTGTTGGCGGCGCGTCACTGGGGTCGGCATTTGACGGGCTTGATTGCTGGCCTTCCCACGGTCAGTGGCCCGGCGCTGGTGTGGCTGGCGCTGGACCGTGGCAACGAATTCGCTTCGCAGGCAGTTCCTGGCGTGGTGGCCGCCGCCGTCCCCGGTGCCTTGTTTGCCTTGGCTTATGCCTGGCTGTCCCTGAGATGCCGTCGCTGGAGTGCCTTGTTGTGGGCCAGCGCGGCGAGCCTGCTGTCGCTGCCTTTGCTGCCGCTTTGGCAGGGGCCGCTACAGCTGGCACTGGCCTTGGTCACGCTTGTTTGCACGGCGTGTCTGGCATTGATGCCGCGTGCGCAGCAGCGCCCGCTGGCGCCTGACTCCTGCATCACGCCCTTGCGCGCGGGCGTGATCACGGTGCTGGTGGCGGGTGCGGTTAGTGCGCTGGCGAGCCTGTTGGCACAGACGCTCGGCCCCTATTGGGCCGGTGTACTGACGTCACCGCCGCTGCTAGCCGCTGCGGTTGCGCTGGAACTGCACCGCCAAGGCTGCACGCTGCGGGTTCAGGATTTCCTGCGCGGCTACACAATTGGACTGATTGGGCGCAGCGTCTTCGCGGTGCTCATTGGCATACTGCTGGTGCCGCAGGGCTTGCTCTTCGCGGTCACCACAGCCCTAACGGCGGCGCTGCTGCTGAGCTGGGGCGGCCTAACTTGGATGCAGTGGCGTAGCCGGTTGATTCTCTCGCGCAGCGCAAGTCTTGGAACAACCGGGGCGAGCGGGTCGGATCGATTGTAGGTAAGGTTGAAGAAGCTCGAAGCGCTGGATGAGCGTAGCCGCCGCGTGCTCGAAATGACCTACTTTGGCGGCATGGAACGCGACGAGATTGCCAAGGTGCTTGGCGTTTCC
>JAJTHU010000155.1 GCA_021300055.1 Nitrosomonadaceae bacterium
CGGCAAGTCGGTGAGGTCCACTGCGAGCATGTCCATCGACACACGCCCGACGGTGCGCGTGCGCTTGCCGTTAACCAAAATCGGTGTGCCATGCTCGACGGTGCCGGGGGCGTGGCGCGGGTAGCCGTCCGCATAGCCGCACGCGACGATGCCGATACGCATCTTCTTCTGCGCGACGAAGGTTGCGCCGTAACCAACTGAATCTCCCTTGGCGAGCGTCTGCGTGGCGATCACTTCGCTCCGCAGCGTCATGACGGGACGCAAGCCAATCTCTGTAGCAGTGCGGTCCGGCAGCGGTGAACTGCCGTAAAGCATGATGCCGGGGCGCACCCAATCGAGATGCGTTTTCTGAAAGCACAGCAAGGCGGCGGAGTTTGCGACGCTCTGCGTGAAGCCTTTCTTTGCGAGCGGCTTCTTTGCCGCGGCTACGATTTCCGCGAAGCGCTTCATTTGCCACGCGACGCCCTCCACCCCGTCGGCAGTCGCGAAGTGCGTCATCAGTGTGACGTTATTGAAGTTCTTGTGAGTCGCAGCGAGTTCGACGGCGAACGCTGACATCGGTCCGGCAAGCCCCAAGCGGTTCATGCCCGTGTTGAACTTCAAGAACACGTCAAGCGGCTTGGTGAGTGACGCATCTGCCAGCTCTTTGGCGCCCTCGACATCACGAATCACCGTGGCTAACTCGTGGTGCGCGAATATCGGGATTTCGTCGCGCCCGAAAAAGCCCTCGAGCATTAGGATCGGTGCATCGATACCGAGCTTGCGAAGCTGGATCGCTGAGTCGACCTCCAATGTCGCGAAGGCATCAGCGTCTTTGAGCGCCTTCGCGACGCGCGCCACACCGTGGCCGTAGGCATTGGCCTTCACCACTGCAAACACTTTTGAGTTCGGGGCGGTGGCCTTCGCGAGTGCGTAGTTATGCGCTAAGGCTGAAAGTGATATCTCCGCACGGATGGGGCGCATGGCTGGCTGGTCGGGTTCTAGTAGCTGCCGCCCGTGCTGCCCGCGTAGTTTTCGAAGCGCGTGTTACCACCAAGGAAGGTGAGTTTCACTGTGCCAATTGGTCCGTTACGTTGCTTACCGATGATGATCTCAGCCGCACCTTTATCGGGTGACTCGGGGTTGTACACCTCGTCGCGATAGATGAACAAGATAACGTCAGCATCTTGCTCGATCGCACCTGATTCGCGTAGGTCGGACATGACCGGGCGCTTGTTGGGGCGTTGTTCAAGCGAGCGGTTCAACTGCGATAGCGCAATCACCGGCACCTTGAGTTCCTTTGCCAACGATTTCAGCGAACGCGAGATCTCCGAGATTTCGGTTGCGCGATTTTCACCAGCAGAGGTTGCTGACATCAGTTGCAAATAGTCGACGACGATCAGACCGAGCGCGCCATAGCTGCGCCACATTCGACGCGCACGCGCGCGCAATTCCAACGCGTTGAGCGCAGGCGTTTCGTCGATCTGGATGGGGGCGGTGTTCAGTTTGGTCATCGCCTGCGAGAGACGATCCCAGTCACGTGCGTCCAGCTGTCCCGTTCGCAGGCGCTGTTGGTCTACGCGCGACAGAGAAGAAAGCAAGCGCCCCGCGATCTGCGTGCCGCCCATTTCCATCGAGTAGATCAAGACAGGCAAGCCGAGATTCACCGCGACGTGCTCCGCCATATTCAGGCTAAACGCCGTCTTGCCCATCGACGGACGGCCTGCAACGATCACGAGATCCCCATCGTGCAAGCCTGAGGTCATGTTGTCGAGATCGACAAATCCCGTTTCTTTGCCGACAACGGCGGATGGATTCTTGGAGAGCTCGTCGAGCCGGCTCATCACCTCGGTGAGCAAGGTTTCCATGGATTGAAAACCCTGCGAGTTCTTGCGCCCCATCTCGGCGATATCGAAGATTTTCTTCTCCGCATCATCGAGCAACTGACGCGCCTCGCGGCCATTTGGCGAGTAGGAGGCGTCGGCGATCTCTTCACCGGCCTTCGCCAAGGTGCGCATGATCGATCGCTCGCGCACGATCTCTGCGTAAAGACGGATGTTGACGGCGGACGGCGTGCTGTCAGTGAGGCTCTGCAGATAGCTGATGCCGCCAACTGCTTGGAGTTCGCCTGACATCTGCAGCGACTCCGCGACGGTCAAGACGTCTGCCGGATTGCTGCGCTCGATCAGCCGCGAAATTGCGCGATAGATCTTGCGATGGTCCTCGCGATAGAAGTCGACGTCGGCGACGGTGTCACCGATGCGATCCCACGCGTCGTTGTTGAGCATCAGACCACCGAGCACTGACTGCTCGGCTTCGATGGAATGCGGTGGGAGTTTCAACGCCGACACGCTATGGTCGGTGCTGTAATGTGGCGCGCCGTCAGGCGTAGAAGAGAACACAGCAGCCATTAATTTTCTTCGGGACGAGGCCTTGAGTAAGACAGCGGTTTACAGCGGATGCCACTCACCGTCGGTGGGTGCGTGAACCCGAGATCGTTAATGGAATGGGTAGCGGGGCCTCACCACATTCTGCGCCTAGAGTTATCCACGTTCAATGCACAACTCGGTGCGTTTGCTGCGCACAACCTGTGGATAAGATACGGCCTGCCCCTTCGGGCGCACCAAGTGAAAAAAGCCGACGTGAGTCGGCTTTTTTCTTGTGCTGCACTCGCAATACTAGGCGTGTTCGCCGAGCACCGAAACGGTGATGTGCGCTTTGACGTCGGTGTGCAGGTTCAAGGTGATCGGGAAGTCGCCGATGGTCTTCAACGGACCGTTAGGCATGATCACTTCGCCCTTCTTCACTTCGAAGCCTTGTTTGGTCAGCGCTTCAGCGATATCGCTGTTGGTCACGGAGCCGAACAAACGGCCGTCCACGCCAGCTTTTTGGGTGACCTGAACGAGGTAGCCTTCGAGCTTTTCGCCACGTGCTGCTGCGGCGGCGTGTGCTTCCGCGGCCTTCTTTTCGAGCTCGGCACGGCGTGCTTCGAACTCGGCCTTGGCCGCTTCGGTTGCGCGCTTTGCTTTGCCTTGTGGGATCAGGAAGTTGCGGGCATAGCCGTCCTTAACCTTCACCACATCGCCGAGTGAACCGAGGTTCACCACTTTTTCCATGAGAATTACTTGCATTTTCTTCTCTCCTGACCTGGCTTAGCGGTTAGCGTGCAGATCGGTGTAGTGCAACAGAGCCAAGAAGCGTGCACGCTTGATGGCGACGTCAAGTTGGCGCTGATACTTGGCTTTGGTGCCAGTGATGCGTGCCGGGATGATCTTGCCGTTTTCGTTGACGAAATCTTTCAGGACGCCGATGTCCTTGTAGTCGATTTCTTTAACTTTTTCTGCCGTGAAACGGCAGAACTTCTTACGACGGAACAGACCACGGTTTGGGTTCCGCTGATCGTTCTTCTTCATATCCTTACCGCGACGGGGTCCTGGACGGGGCATGATTAACCTCTTAAATTAAATGTTGACGAGGATTCCGCGCGCCTTAAGCAGCAGCGGTTTCCTTGGCTTCTTTGCCGTCCTTCGGACCTTCCTTCACATCGACGGACTTCGACTTTTCTTCCTTCATCATTGGCGAAGGACCAGTCTCGGCAGCGTCTTTTTGCACGGTGAGGTGACGCAGGACCGCGTCGTTGAACTTGAACGCGTGCTCAAGTTCGTCGAGGGTAGCCTGATTGATCTCGATGTTCATCAGCACGTAATGCGCTTTGAACACTTTCTGGATTGGGTAAGCCATTTGGCGGCGTCCCCAGTCTTCAATGCGGTGTACCTTGCCACCGCCTTGGGTGACCATCGCTTTGTAGCGATCGATCATGGCGGGCACTTGCTCGCTCTGATCCGGGTGAACGATAAAAACGATCTCGTAATGGCGCATACATTCTCCTTGTGGGTCAAGCACTTAAAGTGACGTGCTGGTTGAGCCTGCAGCGATGCGCACCGCTGTCAGGCAAGGGGGTTGGGGATTTCTTTCATCGCGAAACACTGGAAAGGCGACGCGAAGCCAGTGATTATGGCCTGAATAGCAAACAAAATCAAACACTTCGGGCTGGTGGTAGTGTCTCAGTTTGAATTTTCAAAAAGTCAGGCAACAAAAAACCCGCCGAAGGTCGAATTCAGTCGTGAATGCGCGGAATCGAAAAGCGCTCGTTACCAGCCCTTAATCCAAAGCGCCCACCAGATAGCACGTTTGCGGATTTACGCTACGATCGAACGCATACGCTTCAATTCATCAAAAACGCTTCCGCGCGGGCCAGC
>JAJTHU010000164.1 GCA_021300055.1 Nitrosomonadaceae bacterium
AAGGCCATCACGATCACCGCGGCACCATAACGACGACACAATAACGCGTGGCGCTTGAACTCTTCAACGCCCTCTTTCATCGAGATCGAGTTCACGATCGCCTTGCCCTGCACACACTTCAGGCCAGCTTCGATGACGCTCCACTTTGAGGAGTCAATCATGATCGGTACCCGCGAAACATCCGGCTCGCTAGCGACCAAGTTTAGAAACCTAGTCATGGCAGCCTGCGAATCGAGCATCGCCTCATCCATGTTGATATCGATGATCTGCGCACCGTTCTCAACCTGTTGCCTTGCGACCGACAGCGCCTCGTTGTAATCGCCGTTGAGAATCAGCTTGGCAAAAATACGTGAGCCAGTAACGTTGGTACGCTCGCCAACGTTTACGAACAGCGAGTCGTCACCGATATTGAGTGGCTCCAAGCCCGAAAGCCGCAAGCGTTTTTCGATGGCATGTTCACCGGCTCGCTGCGCGGTGTGCGGTAGCGTGCGCGGTTGAAATGGCGCGACGATATCGGCAATCGCTTTGATATGCGCGGGCGTGGTGCCGCAACAGCCGCCGGTAATGTTGAGCCAGCCGTTCGCGGCCCACTCTTTGATGAATCCAGCCGTTTGCTCGGGCAACTCATCGTATTCCGCCATTGCATTGGGCAATCCCGCATTCGGGTGCGCTGACACACGGCATTCAGCGATGCGCGCAAGTTCTTCAACGTGTTGGCGCAACTCTTTGGCGCCCAGCGCACAGTTGAAGCCAATTGAGATCGGATTAGCGTGGCGCACCGAGTTGTAAAACGCCTCAACCACTTGTCCGGACAGCGTGCGGCCCGAAGCATCAGTGATCGTGCCGGAGATCATGATGGGCAGACGTTGCTCCCCAACAAGACCTCGCGCCTCAAACTCTTCCTCGATCGCAAAGATCGCCGCTTTGCAGTTGAGCGTATCGAAGATGGTCTCGATGAGGAGAATGTCGGCGCCGCCGTCGATCAATCCTTGTACCGCCGTGCGATAGGCGTCTTTGACTTGGTCGAAGTTAACTGCGCGAAAACCCGGATCGTTGACGTCTGGCGATAGCGAGAGCGTCCGGTTAAGCGGCCCGAGAACACCCGCGACGAAGCGCGGTTTGCTTGGCGTCTGCGCGCTGAATTTATCGGCGACACTGCGCGCTAAACGCGCGCCTTCCACGTTCAGCTCATACGCAAGCGATTCCATGTGGTAATCCGCCATGGAAATCGATGTCGAGTTAAACGTGTTGGTTTCGAGAACGTCCGCGCCGGCCTCTAGGTACTGACCGTGTATCTCGCGGATTACCTCAGGCTTGGTAAGCGTCAACAAGTCATTGTTGCCACGCAAATCGCTCTTCCAGTCGGCAAAACGCGCTCCGCGATACTCCGCCTCGCTGAGCTTGTAACGCTGGATCATCGTTCCCATTGCGCCGTCGAGCAGCAAAATGCGCTGACTCAGCGCATCGAGCAGCGCTTTGGTACGGGCGGGACGGTCGGTAAGGGCGTGATCCATGACTTGGACTATTCAGAAAATAAAAAACCTGCCGCTAAAGCAGGCAGGTTTCGGATTGCCTCGCTTTAGCGGAATTTATTGGCCCCCGTTTTTGCTAGAGCCGCGCCCGCAAGCTGAATCAAATCGGCGCAGGAATAATTTTACGCCTTTAGCGCAGGGCTGTCAGCCCATCAGGAGTCGGTGCCAGTCCAACTCGCCGGGCGGCGAATCTGGCCATCGACGAGCTCGACAATACGGTCGCAGCGCGCCGCAAGCCTCGGATCGTGGGTCACGATCAGGAACGTGGTGCCCTCTTCTAGGTTGAACTGACGCATCAGGGCAAATACCTCATCGGCGCTATGCGTATCAAGATTACCCGTCGGCTCGTCGGCCAACACCAACGGCGAGTTGCGCGCAAGTGCTCGTGCAATCGCCACGCGCTGCTGCATCCCGCCGGAAAGTTGGCCCGGCTTTTTGTTTGCCGCCTCGCGTAGGCCAACGCGCGACAGAAGTTCCAGCCCACGCGCACGCTCACTTGCGCTGAACGTGCCGCTGCGGATAAGCGACGGCATGAGCACGTTCTCTAACGCGGTGAAAGCCGGCAACAGGTGATGGAACTGAAACACAAACCCCAGCGTATTGCCGCGACACAACGTCAGCGCCGCATCATCGAGCGCCGCAACTGACTGGCCGGCGAGAATGTAATCACCGCTCGTCATCGGTTCAAGTAACCCGATGACGTTGAGCAAGGTACTTTTGCCCGAGCCTGAAGGTCCAATCAATGCAACGAATTCTCCACGCGAAATCGTGAGGTCAATGCCGTGCAATACCTCCGCCTCGATCGGCGTACCGATGTTGTATGACTTTCTGAGTGCGCGCAGCTCAAGAATAGGCGGGCGCGCAAAATCCGCAACCGCAGTCACAGTCGGATGGCCTGCGCTGGGTCGAGCTGCGCCGCACGGCGCGCGGGAGTTGCGGCAGCAAGCACGCCGCAGATGGTCGCAATGACGGCTACTTTCAAGGAAAGCTGCCACTGCAGCGCGATTACAAAGAGCGGCTGGCCGTCTCCGCCTCGCGCAAACGTCATGAACAGCAGGATCAACAAATGCGCGAACAACACACCGAGCACCGAACCGATCAGCCCAACAATGGCGCCCTGCATCAAAAATACCTGCGTCATTTGCCAGCGCGTCGCGCCCATGGCGCGCAGGATGCCGATCTCTTTACGCTTTTGTACAACCGAGACCACCAAGACGCTAGCGATGCCAAGCATGACAACGATCGCGGTAAAGCCGCGAATGATGCCGGTGCTAATGGATTGTGCATTGAGCGCCGAAAGTAGCTGCGCGTTCGACTCCATCCAGCTTTCAATCTCGTAGCCCGTGCGCGCCTTGAGTCGTTGCGCTGTCTCGCGCGCGCCGAAAAGATCGGACACACTTGCGTAGATGTTGGTCACACCGCCGGGGATATTCAGCAAACTCTGCGCACTCTTCAAGCTCACGTAAACCTGGCGTCGATTCAGCTCGCGGCTGCCTAAGTCAAAGATGCCGATGATCTTGTAGTTGTCGCTCGCCTCCCCGCCTGTGCGAATGACAATTCGCTCGCCGAGTCCGACGCCGAGATCTTGCGCGAGTTGCAAACCAATCATCGCCTCTCCCGGTGCCACGCGCGCGATGCCACCAACAACCTTTTCCCGCAACGCAACGATCCGGTCGTACCCCTCAAGTTCAATCCCAACAAGCGAAATCGAACGACTCGCCTCGCCACGCACAGCAAGGCCCGCGCCCGCTGCAATCGGTGTGGCCGCAACCACGTTGGGCGTGCTTTGCATTTCCGCCATCATGGCGCGCCAGTTATCAATCGAACGTGTGCGTTGCGCACGCGGCTGAATCTCGCGGGCGATATTGCTGTCTGCCGCGCGCAGGCTAGGCACCGCGCGTTCTTCGATTTGCTTGACGACGATGTGCGCCTGCGTGCCTAAGGTGCGGCGTATCGTATTTCCTTGCAGGCCATCAATCAGCGCGGAGATATAGGTCACCACACCAACGCCAACCGCTACGCCAACGATGATCAATAGCGACTGAAAACGTCCCTCGCGTAGAAATCGAACCGCAACTGTTAACGCAAAGCCGATGGTGGGCACAGGCTACTCACGGGTCATGGACTTCAGCGTATCTGTGGATAGATTGCTTCGAGTCGCATCAACCTTGGACTGGTGACGGTGAGCAACCCGGACGCGCGTACCCTCGACGAGTGCACGATCCAACACCACAGCATCACCCTCGCGGAGCCCCTCGAGCACCTCGACAGCCGACAAGGTACGAATGCCAAGCTTGAGCGAGCGCGCTTCTGCACGGCCATTGGTCACGACCAGCACGGTGCTTTCGTCACGCAGCACTTCTGCAGGAATCGCAATCACGTTATCCCGACGCGCGGTCTCGACATCAATCGAGAGTGTCATATCGTTGCGTAGAAATGCGGGGGGCTTGTCCAGCGAAAACTTGACCTCGACCGATCCACGCTGTGCGTCGATGACGGGCGCGATGCTCGAGACACGCGCAGCGAACTTGTCGTTCGGGAAGGCGTCCGCAGTCACACTCGCCACCTGACCAACCTTTAGCTGAGACAAAAATTTCTCATCCACTTGCGCGATAAGCTGCTGTGGGCCACGAATGCTCATTTCGAGGAGGCGTGTTCCGGCTTGCACGATCTGGCCTGGCTCAACGAGCCGTGTCAACACGAGACCATCCGCAGGGGCAACGACGCGCGTCTGCGCCAAGCGCGCGTTGGCCAAGTCGGCTGCGGCACGCGCCTCCGCGACGCGCGAAATCGCCTGCTCTAACTCCGCGCCCTTCTGATTAGCGTCTGACTGCGCCTCGGCCGCTCGAAGTTGGCTCTTCGCGACCTCTGCGCCGCGTCGTAACGCATCGAGGCGCGATTGGCCGATGAAGCCTTGTTTGAACAAGGACTCGGCGCGTTCGCGTTCGCGTTCTGCTGTCATCGCATTGCTGCGGGCCTGCTCCAAGGCTTGCTGCGCAACCGGGCCTGCGAGGCGGCGCTGGCTTTCGAGGCGCGCTTCGGCACTGCGCAATGCGGCGGCCGCTTGCCGCGCGGCGGCGGACAACTCGGCATCTTCCAACTTGACGAGCCATTCTCCCGCCTTCGCTTGCGCGCCCTCGCGATACTTAACCGCCTCCACGCGGCCAGTGACTGTCGAACCCAAGAACACGCGCGACTCGGTCGCCATGCGACCCGACACCACCACGCTCTGCACCAACGGCGCAGGACGCACGATGATGGCCTCAACCTCCTGGCCGCGGATTTTTCGCACGGTGATGAACAACACCAGCAGCGCCAAGAAACACAGGCCGATGATCAACGTAATGCGTTGTTGCCTAAGCCATGCCTTTACAGCCTGCATCTCAACACTCCACCGCTGCCAACGCTAATCCACCGAGCGAGGTCTCTTTGTACTTCGTCTGCATATCCGCGCCGGTGCGACGCATAGTTTCGATGGCCTGGTCGAGCGAAACATGATGCGTGCCATCTCCGCGCATCGCCAGCGACGTTGCACTAATAGCCTTGATGGCGCCCATCGCATTGCGCTCAATGCAGGGGATTTGCACTAGTCCACCGATGGGGTCGCAGGTCATTCCTAAGTGATGCTCTAGCGCGATCTCAGCCGCATTCTCAATCTGCTCGTTGCTAGCGCCCAACACACTCGCCAATCCTGCTGCGGCCATCGCGGCGGCGGAGCCCACCTCACCCTGACAGCCCACTTCCGCGCCCGAGATCGAAGCATTCATTTTGCACAACGCGCCGACTGCCGATGCCACCAACAGGAAATCGCGCAGCTTCGGTGTGTCGCCTCCACAAAAATCGCGCGCGTAGCGCAGCACGGCAGGCACTACCCCTGCAGCACCATTGGTTGGCGCAGTGACCACACGACCACCCGCCGCGTTTTCTTCATTTACCGCGATCGCGTAAACACTTACCCAATCCATCACTTGGTGCGGCATCACCATGCGACCGCGATGTTCTTGCGTAAGCTTGTCGTAAATGCCTTTGGCGCGGCGCGGCACATTCAACCCGCCGGGCAACTTACCCTCGGTGGCGATGCCGCGATCCATGCAATCGAACATTGTCTGCGCTACCCGATCTAAGAAGGTGTCGGTTTCGTGATCGCCGCGTAGCGCGCGTTCGTTGGCGCGCAGAATCGCGGCCATCGATTGGTGCTCGCGTGCGCAAATCTCGAGCAACTGCCTCATGGAATTAAAGGCATAGGGCACGGCATGTTCGGCACCGCGCGCGGTGCCGACAAAAGCCTCGTCTTCATCCACCACGAACCCGCCACCAATCGAATACATCGCACGCTCTGCCAACAACTGGTCCTGCGCATACGCGCGAAACATCATGCCGTTGGAGTGAACGGGGAGCAAATCGCGCAAGTTGAAACGGATGTGCGTCAGCGGCGAGAACGCCACCTCACGCTGCCCGAGCAATATCAACTTGCCGTGCTTGGTCACAGCGGCGATAAAGGCGTGGACGTTATTGGTTGCGACCTCGTCTGGAATTTCGCCTGCCAGCCCCAGCACGATGGCGATGTCCGTGGCGTGGCCTTTGCCAGTGTGCGCGAGCGAGCCGAACAGTTCGCACTCCACGCTTGTCACGCGGGGGAATACTTCGGCAGGCAGTTCTTTTAGAAAGCGCCGCGCGGCGCGCATCGGGCCGACCGTGTGCGAGCTCGACGGTCCGATGCCAATCTTGAAGAGGTCAAAGCAGCCGAGATAACTCACTGTGCCGCGTTCGTGGAAGACAGATTGCCGTCGAGCCAATCAAGCGCCAAAGTGGCCAGCGCCTTCACACCAATCTTGAGCCCACTCTCGTCAACGTAAAAGCGCGGGCTGTGATTTGACGGCGCGTACTTGCAGTCTTTGTCGCGCGGCGTACAACCGATGTTGAAAAACAGACCCGGCACTTTTTGTTGGAAGAAGGAGAAATCTTCTGCGCCGCAGGTCTTGAGGGTCAGATTGACATTCGCGTCACCAACGGCGCGCTTCATGACAGGCACCGACCATGAAGTCAACGCTTCGTCGTTGATGGTAACGGGATAACCACGATTGATATGTACGTGCGCTTTAGCGCCGCCCGATTCCGCGATCATTGTCGTGATCTTCTCGATAAAGACATGAATGTCATCGCGCTGCGACTCATTGAACGCGCGGATGGTGCCTTCCATCTTGGCCTCATCTGGAATGATGTTGGACCGATTGCCCGCTTGAAAGCTGCCGACCGTCACCACCGAGGGCTCTTGCGTCAAGTTCATCTTGCGCGAAACGATGGTCTGCAACCCAAGAACCACTTGCGACCCGACGACGATGGGGTCGACACCACTCCAAGGCTGCGCACCGTGAGTTTGGTTGCCACGCAGAAAGATCTGAAACGTATCGGCGCTAGCCATGAATGGGCCAGGGCGATAACCGATTTGGCCCGCGTGCAATTTGGAGGTGATGTGCAATCCAAAAATGGCATCGACCTTGGGGTTCTCTAGGCAGCCCTCCTTGATCATGAGCGCTGCGCCGCCCTCTTCACCGGCGGGCGGCATTTCTTCCGCCGGCTGAAAAATGAACTTCACTGTTCCGGTGATGTGTTCGCGCATTCCCGCGAGCATTTCAGCCACACCCATCAAGATCGCAACGTGCGTATCGTGCCCGCATGCGTGCATCACACCACATGCCACACCGTTCCACTCGGAACGCACGGTGCTCTTAAACGGCAAGTCGTTTTCTTCGACCACCGGCAAGCCATCCATATCCGCACGAAGCGCAACGCAGGGCCCAGGTTTGCCGCCCTTCAGCAAACCGATCACACCGGTGTGGGCTACTTTTTCTTGAACCTCATCGAAGCCAAGCGTGCGCAAGTGTTTCGCCACCAGCGCACCCGTTCGGAATTCGCGGTTGCCGAGCTCTGGGTGCTGATGAATATCGCGTCGCCAAGCGATTACCTTTTCATCAAGACGGTCAGCCCAATCGCTGATTTGTTGGTCGCGGGCAAACAATGCATCGGTAGCGTTCATGCGGTGTCTTCCAGAGAAGAAATGCTAACGATTATGACACCGCACGATGCGCCGCCGACCTCGAAACTTGGGCAATGCGTGAGGGCGACGGGGGCGGCTCGCTATAATCATGCAACATCGCCGTTCTCAACATCATGAAACATCTCAAACCCAAAGAAGCCGCCGACTTTCTCGCGCACGACCCGACAGCCGTTTTTGTCGATTGCCGAAGTGAGATGGAGTTCCTATTCGTCGGTCATCCGGTGGGCGCGATGATGATCCCTTGGAATGATGGGCCAGATTGGGACATCAATCCGCACTTCGTCGGTCAAGTGAAAAAAGCCTGCGGGCACTCGACCAATCGCCCCGTCGTGTTGATTTGTCGCTCCGGCAACCGTAGCGTCGATGCAGGATTGGCGCTTGAGAGCGCTGGATTCACCAAGGTGTACAACGTCCTTGAGGGCTTCGAAGGCGACCTTGACGAGAAGCACCAGCGCGGCAATCTCGGCGGCTGGCGCAAGGCTGGATTACCCTGGGAGCAAGTTTAAAAGTCCAGTATTGGCGCGCCCTTTGGGGCACGAAAATGGCTGAAACTATCCGCCAATACTAGAGTTTTTCTACTGACGCCTGCCTCCGAATGTCCCTCCGCGCCTTCTACCTCATCGCCGCAATCATCGGCGGTATCGCGCCATACGCCACTTACTTTGGCTACCTCGCCTACGTGCCCGGCGCATCGGGCGCATTGGGACTGGTGTGGGGGAGCGCCATCAGCGCCGCAACGTTGATCGACTTCACGATTTCATGTGTCGTGTTTTGGCCGTTTCTTTACACTGAAGCGAAGCGACTCGGCATTCGCCACTGGTGGGCGTTCATCCCCGCGAATCTCATCATCGGCTTGTCGTTTGCGCTGCCTGCGTTTCTATATGTTCGCGAGCGCAAGCTAACGGCGCTGGCACAGCCGCTGTCGCCTTCAGCCTGACCCGCGCAAACTCGTTGAGTGCATGACATCTCCACCGCTCTCACTCGCATGGCTGATTTGGGGTCTGGGCGCGGCGCTTTACTTCATTGGCTTCTACCAGCGTGTCGCCCCCGCAGTCATCACGAGTGAACTTTCCCAAGCCTTCTCGCTGAGTGCGGCCGGGCTTGGCAATCTCTCGGCGTTTTACTTCTACGCCTATGTGGCGATGCAAATTCCGACAGGCCTGCTGGCCGATCGCTACGGCCCGCGCATCTTGCTCACCTGCGGGGCGGTCGGGACAGCCGTTGGCACAGCGGTGTTCGCCATGGCGGACTCCACCACGATGGCCAATATGGGTCGACTCTTGATTGGTGGCTCGGTCGGCGTCGCGTTTGTGTCGATGCTGAAGTTGGCCGCACATTGGATGCCCGCGCGGCAATTTGCGCTCGCTTCTGCGGCAGCGCTCGCGGTCGGCGTGTTCGGCGCAGTTTCTGCCGGTGCACCGCTGCGCATGTTGGTGGATGCATTCGGCTGGCGTGGAGTCATGTGGGTGAGTGCCGCTATCACGCTCGGCGTGGCCCTCGCAGCATGGTGGATTGTGCGCGACGACCCTACGGCGCGCGGTTACCGAAGTTACGCCGCGCACATCAGCACGCAACCGGATACCGCCCCTAACCACCTCGACACCCGTGGTGGCGTGATAACGGGCTTGCGCGAAGTGTGGAGCTATCGAAATACCGTTCTGCTGTTCTTCTTGTCGGGCTCGATGACGGGCATGGTGCTGACCTTTGCCGGACTATGGGGCGTGCCCTTTTTGACCACGCACTATTCGCTATCGCAAACCTCCGCCGCCGCGCTGTGTTCCGTGATGATGATCGCTTGGGCGGTGGGCACACTGGTATTCAGCACGCTGAGTGATCGCATCGGTCGCCGCCGTCCGCTCTATCTCGCTGGTGTTGCGGGCGCGATGGCGTTGTGGGCGGTATTGATCTATACGCGCATTGAGTCGACGACGCTGCTCAGCGCGCTTATCGCTGCAATCGGGTTTTGTGCGGGTTGCTTCATCATTAGCTTCGCGTTCGCCAAAGAAAGCGTCCCCGCCCACCTATCGGGAACAGCCTCAGGCGTGGCCAACATGGGTGTGATTTCGGGGCCGATGATTCTTCAACCGCTGGTGGGTGCGCTGCTGGACCGCTCTTGGCAAGGAACAATGGGCAGCGGCGGCTTCGCGGGCAAGCGCGTTTTTGACTTTGCCGCCTACAGCGATGCATTCTCGGTCATGCTGCTTTGGGGTGCGCTGTCGCTTTTATTGCTCGCGTTTACCCGCGAGACCTTCTGCAAACAGCGCCCTTAGCGCGGGCACCCGCCCGCGCCGCCGCTCAGAGGCAGTGACACACTAGCAGGCGAATTGGGCGGCAAATAACGGCCAGTTCGGGCAATTCGTTCGGTGGGCGATTTCGATAATGGTGTTCTCACCCTTACGTCCGAACCCGCCATGAGAACCCCCTCGCGTTCCTCTACATCACGCTCATATGCATCTCGTCGTCAGTCGTCTGACGCGCTGTTGGGCCGCGCCATCGCACTTGCGCAGCGGGGTACAGACGATGAGGCCGAATTGAACTTCGAGCGAGCGCTCGCGACGGATCCATCATCGCCGGTGGCGCTCGTCCACACCGCTGATTTCTACGTGCGCCGCAAGCAGCCAGAACGTGCGATCCCGCTGTTTTCTCGGCTCACCGAACTTCAGCCAAACAACCCCGAGTGTTGGCGCAACCTTGCCGTCGGCTACAGCTCTGCCGGCGATCATGCCCACGCGCTTGAGGCCTTCAGTCGCGCCACGGCCATCGATCCAAACTACTCGATTGCGGCTGAGGGGATGGCACGCTCTCTCATCCGCCTAGGTCGCCCCCGTGATGCCGTAGAAGTGCTCCAACAAGTGCTCGCGCGCGAGCCCGGGAACCATCGTGCCCTGTTCACGCTTGGCTCAACGTTAACTGAAATGGGCGAACTTGATGCGGCCGAAATCGCTTTCCTTCAGCTCATCATCGCCCAACCAGATTGGGCGGAGGCTCACGCCAACATCGGCCGCATTCACGTACTGCGAGGTGCCGGATACCATGAGGCAGCGCTGCAATCGCTGCAGACTGCGCTGAAGCTGAAGCCTGATCTCGCCAGCACGCTAATCAATCTGGGAACCACACTTCTTGCAATGGGGCGTGTTGAAGCCGCCGCAGAAGCGCTACGCGATGCCCTTGCCACACAACCCGACGACGCGCGTGCGTTTAGCAATTTGCTTTTTTGTCTGCAGAACGATCACAATATTTCGAACAAAGCGCTTTATGCAGAGCACCGTCGCTTCGCTCTGCGTTTCGAAGCACCACTCAAGGCGCATTGGCCCAAACACCAAAATTCACGCGTGCCCGATCGCAAACTCCGCGTCGGCTATGTCTCCGCTGATTTGCGCGAGCACCCAGTGGCATTGTTTCTAGAGCCCCTACTCATTCATCGTGATCGCGAGTCATTCGAGCTTTGCTTTTACAGCAATCATCTTCAAGTGGACGCCGTCACAGAAAGACTCAAAGGATATGCCGACGAGTGGACCTCTTGTACGCATCTAAGTGATGACGAGCTGGCAGCAAAAATCATTCAGGATCGCATCGACATCCTCGTCGATCTCTCGGGGCACACGGGAGGGCACCGCCTGCTAACCTTCGCGCGCAAGCCCGCACCGATTCAAGCGACCTACATTGGGTACGGTGGCACGACAGGTCTTGATGCAATAGATTACCGCATCACTGACGCTTGGCTCGATCCCGAAGGCGTTACCGATGCGCTGCATTCCGAGAAACTGGCACGGCTTGCTTGTGGTGCTGCCGCATTCCAAGGCGCTCCTGGTTCGCCGCCAATTTCACCGCTACCCGCGCTCAACGGGGCGGGTGTCACTTTGGCTTGCCTCAACAACCCGCGCAAGATTCGCCCGCCGGCAGTCGCGCTTTGGGCACGTCTATTGCAAGCGCGGACTGATGCTCGACTCGTGCTCGGTAGCACCTCGGACGCCGGGGTGCGCGATGCGCTGCTCGCGCAGTTCGTCGCTGCCGGCATCGATGCTTCGCGCATTCAGTTTCAACCGTGGATGGCAATGCCGCAATACCTAGCCTCACACGCGCACGTTGATATCGCGCTCGATCCGTTTCCGTATAACGGCGGGACCACCAGCTATCACTCATTATGGATGGGCGTGCCGTTTGTGACGCTAGCGGGTGATCGCACCATGTCGCGCGTCGGCGCGGGCATCTTGGGCGCAACGGGGCTTGACGACTGGATCGCACAGTCACCCGATGAATACATCGATATTGTGCTGCGCAAGCTTGAGGATTTGCCCGAACTCAACGCGCTTCGATTCTCGCTTCGTGATCGCGTTGGCGCCCCTGACCGCAACTCACCACAGAATGTCACACGCGCGCTAGAGAACGCTTACCGCGCGATGTGGCAACGCTGGTGTGCCGGCAATTAACCTGCGTTCGCGTGACGGTGTCGGCCCGTTAACCGTCGGTAGGTATACCAACACGTAAACCCCGTCACCATCAGGCCGCCCATCCCCAGCGACAGCCAGATGTGGGAATGCGAAAGTGCGGGCGAAATCAACCCCGCCACCAGCACGTTCACCATTCCCGTGATGAAGCCCGATAACGAGGTCGCCATACCGCGCCGCGCGGGAAACAAGTTCATCACCATGATGGACAGCGAGGGGAATGCAAGCGCCGAACCCACCGCGTAGCAGCCGATGGGGATGACCGCCCACGGTAACGATGGCTTGCCGGTGACCGCGTAGGCAACGTTGATCGATGCTGCCGCGAGCATGATCATGTATCCGGCACGGATGGTCTTTTCCGGCTTCCACTTTCCGGCGACACGCCCAGAGATAAATGCTCCCAGCATGATGCCGCCAATGCCCGGTGCGAACAGCCACGCGTACTCAGTAGGGCCGAGACCGAGCTGCTGCGGCAGGTAAATCGGTGCGGAGAGAATGTAGAGAAAGAACCCGTTGAAGTTAAAGCCCGCCGCAAGCGACAGCAAGATGAGCGGTGCGTTTGCGCCGACTTGGCGGTAACCCTCCACTAGTGGTCCAGGCTTGAACGGCTGACGCCGCTCGTGTGGCAGCGTCTCGTGGATGACGCGCGCACTCAACACAATGAGCAGCAAGGTAAACGCTGCGATAAACCAAAAGATCGAATGCCAACCAAGCCCGGTGTACAAGAATCCACCAAGAATTGGCGCGATAGCGGGCGCGATGCCAAACCACAGCGTGACCATCGACATGATGCGTTGCGCATCAACGTCACCGTAGAGGTCGCGCACCATCGCGCGACCGACCACCATACCGGCCCCCACCGAAAGCCCTTGCATTGCGCGCCAAAAAAGCAGCTGCGAAATCGTCGTACTCAACGCACAACCGACACTCGCTACAAAAAAAACGATTAACCCACCCAAGATGACGGGCTTACGACCAAAACTATCCGACAGCGCGCCGTGGAACAAAAACATAAAGGCGAATGCGAACAGATAGACCGAGAACGTCTGCTGCATTTGCAGCGTCGTGGCCCCGAGGTCCGTGGCGATCGACGGAAACGCCGGAATATACGTATCCACCGCGAAAGGGCCGAGCATGCCGAGGGCGGCGAGCAGCAGCGCTAGCAACCACTTGGGCGTGGCGTGATGCGCGTGCGGTCGTTCGGGCGAATGCTGGGAACGGGACGGGGGTGACATTAACTCAGCTGGCAAAACACAAGGCGGCGCGAGCGCAAGCGAGTGCGCAGCGAAGTTGAGAGTTTGAAGCAGTTTGTGCCGTTGCGCGCGTTTGCAGCGAGAAAC
Organism: Nitrosomonadaceae bacterium; assembly: GCA_021300055.1. Classification (GTDB taxonomy): domain Bacteria; phylum Pseudomonadota; class Gammaproteobacteria; order Burkholderiales; family Usitatibacteraceae; genus UKL13-2. The sequence goes on from JAJTHU010000164.1 coordinate 13,379, forward strand.
TGCTTCAGGTCACCTTAGCGCAGGAGCGCTAAGCCTACCCCATCGCGACGCGGCGATATTGGATTCCCTCTGCCACGTGCGGCGCCTCAATGGCGTCACTCGCCGCCAAATCCGCAATGGTGCGCGCCAGTTCGAGCACGCGGTGATATGCGCGCGCGGACAGACCCATTTTCTGAATCGCAGCGCGCAGCAGGTGTTGCCGCCGACCGAATATTGACCCACTTTTAGGGGTTATGCCGCTTCAATATTGACCTAGGTGTTCTACTTGCCTGCCTAATTTTTAGGCGGGAGATAAAGGTTGATCACCATGGAAATGTTAGGCAGGATTCGAAGGA
>JAJTHU010000117.1 GCA_021300055.1 Nitrosomonadaceae bacterium
GGCCGCATGAAGTTGCGGCTATCGGCGACGCGGGCAATCGATTTCCGCGTCTCGACGCTGCCGACTTTGTTCGGTGAAAAGATTTGTATGCGTATCCTCGACCCATCGAGCGCCACGCTAGGTATCGAGGCGCTTGGATACGACCCGGAGCAAAAGGAAGCGTTGTTGCACGCGATTCAGCGACCATACGGCATGGTACTCGTCACGGGTCCCACTGGTTCGGGTAAGACGGTGTCGCTCTACACGTGCCTCAACATCTTGAACAAACCCGGCATCAACATCTCGACGGCTGAAGATCCCGCTGAGATCAACTTGCCGGGCATCAATCAAGTCAACGTTAATGACAAAGCTGGCCTCACCTTTGCGGCGGCGCTGAAGTCGTTTCTGCGTCAAGACCCGGACATCATCATGGTCGGCGAGATTCGCGATATCGATACGGGCGAAATCGCGATCAAGGCAGCGCAAACCGGCCACTTGGTACTGTCGACGCTACATACCAATGATGCGCCGACCACACTCACGCGCTTGATGAATATGGGCATCGCGCCATTCAATATCGCGACAAGCGTGATTCTCATCACAGCCCAACGATTGGCGCGTCGACTATGCTCCTGCAAGCGACCTATTGAGCTACCCAAGGAGGCGCTGTTGCGTGCCGGGTTCAAGGAAGAAGACCTTGATGGCACTTGGCAGCCATACGGGCCTGTCGGGTGCGACATATGCAAGAATAGTGGTTACAAAGGACGCGCGGGTATTTATCAGGTCATGCCCATTTCCGACGAGATGACTCGCATCATCATGAAAAACGGTACGTCCATCGACATCGCGGATCAAGCGCGACGCGAAGGTGTACCGGACTTACGCTCGTCGGGCTTGCGCAAGGTCAAGGCTGGAATCACCTCGCTGGAAGAGGTCGAGTCCGTCACCAACGAATAACAGCACTTACCGGGGGAAAGCACTCCGTCGCGCATCGCAGTCGATGCGGCAACACTAGACGAGTCAGGAGCAAACCATGGCAGCCGTCGCAAAACCGGAAAAAGACGTCAAGGTATATCTCTATACTTGGGAAGGTAAGGACAAGACCGGTAAATTGGTCAAGGGCGAGATGCGCGCGTCTGGCGAAAACATCGTCAACGCCACTTTGCGTCGCCAAGGCATTCAGAATGCCAAGGTCAAAAAAGCCTCCAGTGGGTCGGGCAAGAAGATTACCGACCAAGACATCACATTCTTCACGCGGCAACTCGCGACGATGATGAAAGCGGGTGTGCCGCTGTTGCAAGCGTTCGATATCGTCGCGAAGGGTCACTCGAACCCATCGGTGACGCGCTTGCTGCTCGAAATCAAGACAGAAGTGGAAACGGGTTCTAGCCTCGCGCAGGCGTTCCGCAAGTACCCGCTGTACTTTGACAACTTGTTCTGCAACCTCGTGCAAGCCGGCGAACAGGCCGGTATTCTCGACGCGCTGCTTGATCGATTGGCGATCTATAAGGAAAAGATGCTCGCCATCCGTAGCAAGATCAAGAAGGCGCTGTTCTATCCGGTGTCGATCTTGGTGGTGGCGTTTGTCGTGACAGCGGTCATCATGATTTTTGTGATCCCGCAGTTCAAGGAATTGTTCCAGGGCTTCGGCGCGAACTTGCCGGCGCCAACGGTGATGGTGATGAATCTTTCCGAGATCTTCGTCAGCTATTGGTACATCATCTTTGGATCGATCGGTCTCGCAGTTTGGTCTTTCATGAACGCCCTGAAGCGCAGTGAGAAGCTGCAGTTTGCGATGGATCGGCTCATGCTCAAGGCCCCCGTCTTTGGTGACATGGTTCGCAAGGCCACCATCGCGCGTTGGACGCGCACTTTGTCGACGATGTTTGCCGCCGGTGTTCCTCTGGTCGAAGCGCTTGATTCGGTTGCCGGTGCCGCGGGTAACCGCGTGTACATGCTCGCGACGCGCAAGATCCAAAGCGAAGTCTCTACTGGTTCCAGCCTCACGGTAGCCATGCAGAACAGCGGAATCTTTCCCAACATGGTGCTACAGATGTGCGCGATCGGTGAGGAATCTGGCTCGCTCGACGGCATGTTGGGCAAAGTTGCTGACTTTTTCGAGCGCGAGGTTGACGACGCTGTTGACGCCCTCTCGAGCTTGATGGAGCCATTGATCATGGCCGTGCTGGGGGTGCTGATCGGCGGCTTGGTGATTGCCATGTACCTGCCAATCTTCAAGATGGGTCAAGTCGTCTGATCGCGTCTGCAGATGCTCTTGCGTGCGCGGCTTCGGCCGCGCAACGCGTTTTTGGAAACGCTGTTTCGTTCGTGTGGCTCCGTTTTCCCCTCGCTTCGGTCAATCCGGCGTTCACTAAACTTACTCAACCATCTGCGACAGCTTGACGCATGGACCTCATTGACGCATTCCGCGCAAACGCGTGGTTCTACCTCTCAAGCGTTACCGTACTTGGCCTGCTGGTGGGGAGCTTTTTGAATGTGGTCATCCATCGGCTTCCAAGAATGATGGAAATCGATTGGAAGCAGCAGTGCCTCGAGTACCTGCATCCCGAGCAAGCGGAAAAAGATGCGGCTAAGCCCCGCGAACGCTACAACCTCGTCGTGCCGCGTTCAGCTTGCCCCAGCTGCGGACACAAGATCACGGCAATTGAGAACATCCCTATTGCCAGCTACTTGGTACTCGGCGGAAAGTGCCGAGCGTGCAAGGCCCCTATTGGGATACGCTATCCGATTGTGGAAGCGCTCACGGGGGTGCTGACCCTCGTCGTCGCTTGGAAGTTTGGTGTGACGTCCCAGGCGGCGTTAGCGATTCTCTTCGTTTGGGCATTGATTGCACTTACCTTCATCGACGCGGACACCACCCTTCTACCCGACGACATCACGTTGCCGCTGATGTGGCTGGGTCTGATCGTCAATGCGTTCGGCTTGTTTGTACCCCTGACCTCGGCGCTGTTTGGTGCGGTCGTCGGCTATCTGTCTCTTTGGACGGTTTACTGGGGTTTCAAGCTGGCGACTGGCAAAGAGGGCATGGGGTTTGGCGACTTCAAGCTCTTGGCTGCAATCGGCGCTTGGCTTGGGTGGGAAATGCTCGGGCAGGTGATCCTGCTTTCCGCAGCGGTAGGCGCGGTCGTCGGCGTCATTGGGATCATCCTTAAGGGGCGAGAACGCGGCGCCAAGATTCCATTCGGCCCCTATCTTGCCGCGGCCGGCGTTATCGCGCTGATGGGGGGGGCTGAAATCAACCGCTGGTACTGGGCGCTTGGTCGTCCCTAGATCGGGGGAGCAGATTGGTCGACGCGGTTCACAAGGTTGCTAACCAGACGCGTGGCCGACCGCGTGTAGTGGTGCTAACCGGAGGTGTTGGATCAGGCAAGAGCAGCGTCGCGGAGTTGCTGGCGCGCCTGGGGGTGCCGATTGTCGATACCGATGCCATCGCTCACCGGTTGACCGGACCGGGTGGCGCAGCGATTGCCCCTCTGTGCGAAGCGCTAGGTGAAGGTTACATCGATGCGAGTGGGGCCCTCGATCGAGCCAAGGTGCGGGCACTGGTTTTTGCTGATAGAGACAGAGACGCGCGCCAGCGGCTCGAGGGGGTCTTGCACCCGCTGATTCGCCGAGACGCACTAAAAGCGTTGGACGAATTGCCAGTTGGCAGGCCATATGCCGTGATGGTGATTCCGCTCTATTTCGAGGGTTCGTCGTTCCAGCAGTTAGCGTGGCGTGTCGTCGTCGTCGATTGCCCAGTCGAGTTGCAAATCGAGAGAGTCTCGCGTCGACCCGGTTTAGACCGGTCAATGGCTGCCGCGATCGTGGGGGCTCAAGTACCGCGTGAAACCCGCTTGCGCGGTGCGGATTACGTGATCAACAACACCGGCGACCTGGCCGCGCTCGAAGTCGAAGCAAACGCGTTGCATCAGGCTTTGCTCAAGGCAGGCGAGGTGGACTGACAAGAGCGGGGGGCGACCAAACCCGTTGGCGCCAGCGGATTTTTTGGTCGCAGCGTTTGCACCGTCCGCGTGCATGGTTCACAATGCAGCCTAGCGTTCCGGCGCCTTGGGCTCTGGGATGGGTTTCCCTACGAGATTGCGCCGCCTTGATTACGTACGAATATCCTCTCAGCGAACGAATCCGCACGCTGCTGCGTCTCGAGGATTTGTTCGACCGTACGGCTTTTTTCCTCGAGCAGTCTTCTCCGCTCGATCATCAGGCTGCGCTGTGGGGCCTCTTCGAAATTTTGGAAGTAGCCAGTCGCGGCGACTTGAAGTCTGAGTTGTTACAAGAGCTTGATCGCCAGCGCATGTTTTTGGAGGGGTTGCGCTCTAATCCCGCGATCGCCGTCGATAAACTCGAAGCAGTGATCGGAGAGATGGAGTCCGCCTTTGCGGTGCTGCTCGCTTTATCAGGCAAAACAGGGCAACACCTGCGCGAAAACGAATGGCTCATGACCATCAAGCAACGTGCCGCTATCCCCGGGGGTACCTGTGAGTTCGACCTGCCCTCTTACCACCACTGGCTGAACGGCTCTCCTGAGGCGCGCCACGCAGACTTAGAAACCTGGCTCGAGCCCCTGAAGGCTGTTGGCGTTGCTGCGCGGATCCTGTTGCGCGTACTTCGCGAAAGCGGCAAGACGACGTCTCTCGTTGCTTACCATGGCGTTTTCCAACAAATGCCGATGGAACGTACCGCGCACATGCTACGTCTGACTGTGGACAATCGGCACGCCTGCGTGCCCGAGATTAGCGCCAACAAATATGCGCTCAATATCCGCTTCTTGCAGCCGGGCTCGGTGCAGCGCACCAAGGTGATCGAGAGCGATGTCGATTTCGATCTCGCTTATTGCAATCTATCTGTCTAATGTCTGATCGTCCGGCGGCTCCTCGTAAGGTTCGATGCCCGATGTGCGCGGGGGAATCGGTTTACGCACCATCAAACCCGTTCCGTCCCTTCTGCAGTGAGCGTTGCAAACTCATGGATCTCGGCGCGTGGGCGAGTGATCAGTATTCGATTCCCGGTGCGCCGCTTGAGCGACCGCTTGATCCAGACCCAGATCAATCCGCGCTGCCGTCGGCCCCCAAGACGCTGCAATAGCGTCTCGCGCTATTTGGCGCGTGCTCGTGTGTGTTGTGAATTGCTGGGATGGGCCTAGCTGAGATAAAATCGAGGTCTTGCTAGGAACCGGGCTCAAACGAACTAGGCGTTTGTGCCATGATCGCCGAACGAGGCGATCGTCGCGCGAGGGGTGTGATCAATTGGCTGAGGCTGTGCTTCGCATGAGCGGGACTGAATTTGATTGGTCGGCACGGCCGAACCGGTCCCTGACATTGCGTGGGCGAAAACTCTGGTTGCTCCTGGTTGGCTTGCATGCGCTAGTCGTGTGTGCATTTGCGCTCGCATTCGGGGCTTGGCCTGTCCTGCCGTTTGCAGGCCTAGAAGTGTTTTGTTTGGTGCTCGCGTTTTGGTGGGTTGGGCGCGCGGACGAAGATGTAGAAGAATTCAGCGTGCGCGGACGCACTTTTGTCTGGCGCAAGCAGCGCGGTGAATGCGTGGAATCCCTTTCCGGAAATTTGGATTGGGCGCAGGTAAGTTGGACACGTTGCGAATCGGGGATGCGTCTACAGATTCGTTACGCGGGGAGAGCGGTTGTGCTGGGGCGTGGTTGTGGTTGTGAGGCGAGTTTGCGTGTGGCTGAGTTGTTACGTGGCGCGAACGTTACTGTCGCCGACTTGATCCCGCAAAGAACCATTCGCCAACGCGCGACGGCAGAGGGAATGCTGCACCGGGGTAAGGCGGACCTGTAAGCACGCAAACCGGATTGCTATATCAAGAAATTCATATTCAGGTTGGAATGATGATGTCGATGAAACCCTTGAAGGCTGTTGGATCCAAATGGTGGGCTGCGATGCTTATCGGTGTTGCTGGCTTGATCGCACCGACGCTCGCGCTTGCATCGTATGACGTCAATATCCCGCCGCCTGCGTCGCCAATTTCGGCGCAAATCTATGGCCTGCATATGTACATCCTCTACGTATGCCTCGCGATCTTCGTGATCGTCTTTTCGCTGATGTTCTACTCGATTTTCAAGTTCAGAAAATCGAAGGGCGCGAAACCAGACGTCAACTTCCACGAGAGCACGCTCATCGAGATTATCTGGACGGCCATTCCGTTCCTGATCCTGATTGCGATGGCGGTGCCTGCAACCAAGACTGTCTTGGACATGAAGGACACCAGCAGCCCTGACATGACGGTCAAGGTGACGGCTTATCAGTGGGGCTGGCGCTACGACTATGCGGCCGAGGGTATTGGCTTCTACTCGAACCTCTCGACGCCTTGGTCGCAGATCGGTATGCCCGGGGAGAAGGCGACGGAAGAAAAGGGTAAGGACTATCTGCTTGAAGTGGACAATCCGATGGTTGTCCCGGTCAATAAGCGCGTCCGTTTGCTCGTTACGTCAAATGACGTAATCCATGGCTGGTATGTCCCGCAACTCGGTGTGAACCAATACGGAATCCCGGGTTTCATTAAGGACGTCTGGTTCAAAGCGGATCGCGTCGGTACCTTCAAGGGGCAATGTAGCCAAATCTGCGGCAAGCTTCATGGATACATGCCGATCACCGTCATCGTGAAGTCTGAAGAAGACTACGCGAAGTGGGTCGAAGAAGCCGGCAAGAAATGGAGCAATAAGGCTGGTGCAGTAGCCGCCGCACCGGCGGGCGAACCCGAGCCGGAGGGACCACTTGCTCTGGCTGATCTCAAAGCGCGCGGCGAGAAAGTCTATGCCACTAACTGCGTGGCATGTCACCAAGCAAACGGCAAAGGTATGCCCCCTGCGTTCCCCGCACTGTCCGGATCGAAGATTGTCACAGGCCCGGTCGATGCACAGATCAATATCCTGCTCAACGGCAAGCCCGGCACCGCAATGGCATCCTTCGCGCGACTCTCTGATCTGGAGCTCGCTGCGGTCATGACCTACACGAAGAATTCTTGGGATAACAACGTCGGTAAAGCGGTTCAGGCGTCCGACGTCAAGGCAAAGCGCAAGTAACGCATCGACGCGATAACGCATTAGCCAAGCAAACGCATACTGATTTTGGAGAGCAACATGGCATCTACCACCGCACACGCTCACGATTCGCACGACGGTCACGATCATCACGGCCCAGGTCCGTGGACGCGTATCTTCACGACGACCAACCACAAAGACATCGGCTCGATGTACCTGTGGTTCTCTTTGGTGATGTTCTTCGTCGGCGGGGGTATGGCACTGCTCATCCGTGCTGAGCTCTTCCAACCCGGGCTGCAAGTTGTGCAGCCAGAAGTTTTCAACTCGCTGACGACGGTGCACGCACTCGTGATGATCTTCGGCGCGGTGATGCCAGCGTTTGTTGGTTTCGCTAACTGGCTGATTCCCCTGCAGATCGGGGCCGCCGACATGGCGTTCCCCCGCATGAACAACTGGTCGTTCTGGCTGATGATCCCAGCAACAGTGTTGTTGATGGCGTCCTTCTTTGTTCCCGGCGGTGCCGCGGCTTCTGGTTGGACGCTCTATCCGCCACTGGTTACGCAAGGTGGTATCGGTGTTGACATGACGATCTTGGCGATCCACATCCTCGGCGCCTCGTCGATCATGGGATCGATCAATATCATCACCACGATTCTTAACATGCGCGCACCAGGCATGACCCTGATGCGTATGCCAATGTTTGTCTGGACCTGGCTGATCACTGCCTACCTCATCATCGCGGTGATGCCCGTGCTGGCAGGTTGTATCACCATGCTACTGACCGACCGTCACTTCGGCACGTCGTTCTTCAACGCGGCCGGAGGTGGTGACCCGACAATGTTCATGCACATCTTCTGGTTCTTCGGTCACCCAGAGGTGTACATCTTGATCCTGCCGGCGTTCGGCATCATGTCGCAGATCATCCCAGCGTTCTCGCGTAAGCCGCTGTTCGGCTATGCATCTATGGTTTACGCCACGGCATCGATCGCGATTCTGTCGTTCATCGTTTGGGGTCACCATATGTTCACAGTCGGGATGCCGGCTGCGGGACAGCTCTTCTTTATGTACGCAACGATGTTGATCGCCGTGCCAACAGGCGTGAAGATCTTTAACTGGATTGCGACGATGTGGCGCGGCTCGATTTCGTTTGAGACGCCGATGCTGTTTGCGATCGGCTTCTTGTGTATGTTCACGCTGGGCGGATTCTCGGGCCTTGTTCTGTCGATCGTACCTGTCGATATCACCCTGCACAACACCTACTACGTTGTGGCGCACTTCCACTACGTGTTATTCCCAGGCGCAATCTGGGCGTTGATGGCAGGTGTGTATTTCTGGCTGCCGAAATGGACCGGCCGCATGTATAGCGAGTCGCTGGGCAAATGGCATTTCTGGCTGTCGGCGATTTCATTCAACATCACGTTCTTCCCGCAGCACTTCCTCGGCTTGGCGGGTATGCCGCGCCATATTCCGGACTATGCGCTCCAGTTCGCTGAATGGAATGCGATTTCGACGGTAGGCGCGTTCATCCTCGGCTTCAGCCAACTGCTGTTCGTGTACAACGTTTGGTCATGTATCCGTTCTGGCGAGAAGGCCAAAGAGCGTCAGTGGGAATCTGCCGACTCGCTCGAATGGACCCATCTGCCAACGCCGGTGCCGTACCACTCGTTCGAGACCCCGCCTGATTTGCGTGGTGCCAAGGCTGCGCACTAAGCGCATCGCTTGTCGGAATCGATGATGGATCCACAGGAAAATCAATCCACCGCGAATAGCGGTGGAAGTAGCAAGGCCAAGTACATCACGCTTGGCTTCCTGCTGCTGTGGGTTGCTGCGGTATTCGGTTACACGGTATTGAAGTTCGCCAAGGTTATCTAGCTGTGAGCCAAACTATCGAGGACGTAGAAGTCGACACTCCGCAAGAGGTGCGAGAGAACAACCGCGTTACCTTGTGGAAGTTGCTGTTGATCGTGCCTGTCATGTTGGCTTTTTGCGCGTCGCTTGTGCCGCTGTATCGGCAAATTTGCGAGGTGCTTGGTATCACTGCCACCCGCAGCCTCGTTGAAAACACGCAAGTCGATAACTCCCGCTTGGTCAAGGTGGAGTTCGATGCTAGCCTGAATCAAAAATTCGCTTGGCGCTTTGAGCCGGTCGAGAGAAACGTGGAGATTCACCCCGGCGCGATCGTCACCATCAACTATCGTGTGACGAATACGCTGCCCTATGCGACCACTGGGCGCGCGGTACCGAGTTTCGGGCCGATTGAGAGTGGCCTCTACTTCAACAAGATTGAGTGTTTTTGCTTCTCTAACCAAACGTTGCAGCCCGGTGAGACGCGCGACATGCCGGTCACTTTTTTTGTTGATCCCAAGATGCCGCGGAATATTGGATCAATTGCGCTTTCCTATACGTTCTTCGATGTCACAGAGAGCGTAAAGAAAAGTTAAGGACGTGTGGGCCACGTTTAGAGCAGTACTTTGGGGGTTCCTCGGCATTCGTAGCAGTAAGGGCTATGACGAGGATCGAAAGCAGTTGAAGGTGCAGCACGTCATCATTGCTGGTGTGGTTTCGGCGCTGTTGTTTGTTTTGTTGCTGGTGCTGTTGGTTCGAGTCATTACCAGCAAGTGAAATCAGCAGCACGCGGTTTTGCTTAGTTTGGCGTAGTTTGTTTAAGCACGTTTTGTAAACAGGGAGTCTCTCGTGAGCACATCAACAGGCGGTTACTACTTCGCGCCACCCTCGAAATGGCCGGTCGTTGGATCGACGGCGCTGTTTTTCTTGGCGGCCGGCACGGTCTGCTGGATGAACGATATCGAGCCGGCTGGGCTCATTGGCAAAGTGATAGGTTTCGCCATCCTCATTTATATGATGTTCGGATGGTTCGGAAACGTCATCGCCGAAAGCGAAGCGGGCCTGTACAACAAGCAGGTCGACAAGTCTTTCCGTTGGAGCATGAGTTGGTTCATCTTCTCCGAAGTCATGTTCTTCGCAGCGTTTTTTGGCGCGCTCTACTACGCCCGCGCGTTTTCAGTTCCTTGGCTCGGCGACTTTGATAACGCGTTCCTTTGGTCTGGCTACGATGCCAAGTGGCCAACATTGGGGCCGTACTTCGAGAAGGACCCGGCCATGGCGTTCCAGACCATGGGGGCTTGGGGTATCCCTGCGCTCAACACGGCATTGCTGCTTGCTTCTGGCGTGACGATCACTTACGCGCATCATTCGTTACTTGCCAACAACAGAAGCGGTCTGATCTGGGGATTGGTTGCAACAATCGCGCTTGGCGTGGTGTTCTTGGGTTTCCAAGTTTACGAATACGTACATGCCTACCGTGACCTCAACCTGAAGCTGACCTCGGGTGTGTTTGGGTCAACGTTCTTCATGCTTACGGGCTTCCACGGCTTCCATGTGACCGTGGGCGCCATCATGCTTACTGTGATTCTGTTCCGTTGCATGAAGGGGCATTTCAAGCCGGAACATCACTTCGGTTTCGAAGCCGTCGCTTGGTATTGGCACTTTGTGGACGTCGTTTGGCTCGGCTTGTTCATCTTCGTTTACGTGTTGGTCTAAGCGCGACGCATCACTCCCATATGGGCAGAAAAAAGGCCGCTGAAAAGCGGCCTTTTTTGCGATGTTTGGGGCGTCAGTGACACGGTCACGAAGTCATCCCCGTGGAAACCAACCGAACACGAATCCGCCAACGGCAATCAAGAAAACTGTAATCGACAAGGCCACACGTAGTTTTAGGGCATTTACGACCGCATTCGGATTGCCACGCTTTTTGTACATAAAGAACAGGCCGCTGAACAAGCTAACGACTACCGCTATCAGCAGCACAACCAGTAACCACTTCATCGCATTTTTCTCCGAAACCGCTCGCTACACGGTGAATCAATTTGTGAGTCGACGGTCTACATTTTAGTCGGTCTCTAATGGGGGGCAAGTTGGGTGGCTCAGCGAGCGCTCGTTAATTGGCAAACCCGCCCTACGCCAGACTCTCCTTTCTTGTGTCGCCAGTTTCAACGACAAGCGGCGCGTGTATCCCTCAGCTTCAAACCGTGCTTCCTCGCATAACTTCAATTCGGCAGCTGCGTTTTCGCCCAACCCTCGTTCCAACGATTGCGGCGTTGGTCGTCGTTGCGCTGACGCTGCACCTCGCGAACTGGCAGAAAGGTCGGGCAGCCGAGAAGCGTGGTCTGCAGGCGGTCCTCGATGAGCGCACTACGCTCCCGCCACTCGATTTAAGTCGCGCCGTTGCGGATAGCGACGCGCTCTACCGCCGCGCTGTCGCACGTGGTCAGTATTTGACGGACAAGCAGCTTTTTGTCGACAACAAATTTGATGGCAACACCGTTGGCTATCACGTCATCACGCCGATGGTATTGGCGGAGTCTAAACGCATTGTGTTGGTGAACAGAGGGTTCGTTGCGCGCAGTCCTGCGTACCCCGCACCCCCGGTGGTAGATGTTCCTGTGGCTGCTAGTGAGGTGCGCGGATTGTTAACGCGCCCCACGAGCAAGTTTCTTGAGCTCGGTAGCGGGCAGGCGGTGCAGGGCAACGTGTGGCAAAACCTTACGATAGAGCGTTACCAGCAGCAAAGCGGTGGTGAGGTTGTACCTTACGTTCTGATCGCAGACGAGCCCGCGCCTAGCCTCCGCGCAGTACGCGAGCAACCAGATGCCAAGGTCGAGAAGCATGTCGAGTACATGCTTACGTGGTATTCGCTCGCCGCCGCTGTCACCATCCTCTGGTTAGTGCTAAACACGCGCATTGTACGCGAGCAGCCCACACCCGAAGTCCAATGATTCGAAGCACACTAGGCAAAACCAAATGAAGCTCCCCGTACTTTCTCCTCGTACCAAATTCGTTCTGATGTTCATCTTGTTTGCGATGCCAATTACCGCGTCGTACTTGATGTTCTTTTTCTGGAAGCCAAAAGCAACGAGCAACTTCGGCGAACTCATTTCCCCTGTTGTCGCGCTGCCTGTGGAGCGGTTCAATGCTGTGGATGCCGCAGACGCTCCCGAGGGAGCGGCACAGAACGGATTGCGTGGAAAATGGTTGCTGATCACGCGCGATGCTGGTGCATGTGACGCGTCCTGCGAGAAGAAGCTCTACACCATCAAGCAGGCACGCTTGCTCGTCGGCCCGAAAGATCTCGAGCGCGTGGTGCGCGTCATGTTGATTGAAGATGGTGCAGCGATCTCAGAGCAGGCGCGCACAAGTTTTGCAGGAACAGCCTTTGTCTCCGCCAAGGGCTCCGCCTGGTTGCCTCGGTTGCCGCGCGAGGCAACGGACACGACGGAAGGGCGCGGCTACATTTACGCCGTTGACCCGATGGGTAATTTGTTCATGCGTTACAAGGCGGATGAGGACATCAAGGAGCTCGCGGCGGACATGCGCCGTGTGCTCAAGGCGTCACAACTGGGGAAAGAAATGGAAGGTGCGAACGTAGGAGGCAATAAGTCATGAAGATGAGTGCTGTTGAGCACGGCGTGGTCGGGCTGATTACCATCGCCATCATCATTGGCGCATTCTTGTGGGCGAAGCGCGATGCACTGCGCTACCGTAAGCTCATCGCAACTACGGCAATACTGACGTTCCTGCTGATTATTCTGGGCGCGTTCGTACGCTTATCGGACGCAGGTCTCGGCTGTCCTGACTGGCCCGGCTGTTATGGCAATCTCACGCCGCACCACTCCATGGAAGAGATTCGCGCAGCCGAAGCTGCGCAGCCCGGCGGTCCCGTGGCCGAGTCAAAAGCGTGGAAGGAGATGCTTCCCCGCTACTTGGCTATGGTCGTTGTTGCGCTCATCGCCGCCATCATGTTTGCTGCTTGGCGCATTCGCAAGACGCTCCAGCAATCACCAGCCCTCGCGACCGTGCTGGCGGCAGCAGTGATCTTTCAGGCGGCACTCGGTGCGTGGACAGTCACCATGCTGCTAAAGCCTGCGATCGTCACGTCGCACCTGCTAGGAGGGGTCACCATCCTCGCGCTGCTCGCATGGCTCTACGCCCAACAAGCGGGCAGTGGAAAATTCGGCGCGCGTATAATGTCGTCCCAGTCGTTGCAGGTGTTTGGCGTGGTCGCCACGGTCGTCATGTTGGGGCAAATAACCCTTGGCGGCTGGACCAGTACCAACTATGCAGCGTTGGCCTGTACAGACTTGCCGAAGTGTCATGGCGAGTGGGTGCCGGCAATGGATTTCGCCAACGCATTTCACATCATCCGACCGCTTGGCGTGGGTCCAGATGGGGAATTGCTGACAATGGAAGCGCTACGGGCGATCCATTGGTTGCATCGCGTCGGCGCGATCATCACCGTATTCGTGGTTGGATTGTTTGCGTGGCGTCTGATGCAGGCACCGGGCGGGCGCGCTGCGGGGCGCATGCTGGCAGTGTTGCTTGCGGTGCAGGTTGCGCTTGGGCTTTCCAATGTTTGGTTTAGCCTGCCCATTGCAGTTGCGGTTGGCCATAACGGTGTGGCGGCGCTGTTGTTTTCGTTGATGATCGTCATTCTGTTCCGCTTGTTCCGTTCGGCGCCTGCTACATCTACGACCACTTAGTTCATCACCAATATTTCTCTGTTAGACCTACATCGTGCCCGAGCAAATTGCCACACTCCCGCCGACGCATAGCCGTAGTGTGCTGGTGCAGTTCCTTGAACTGACCAAGCCGCGGGTCAACTCGCTCATCGTTTTTACGGCGGTGATCGGCATGATGCTTGGTTACCCTGCCGGCATTCCGTGGGACATCCCATTGATGCTGACGGCCACGGTGGGTATTGCGTTAGTTGCGGGGGCAGCAGCGGCGTTCAACTGCCTCGTTGAGCAGGCAATCGATCGCAAAATGGCGCGCACGCGTGCGCGGCCGACCGTTGCTGGGAACATCACGACGACCCAAATTTTGTTGTTGGCGGGCGCGGTCGGCGGCGTCGGACTTCTGGTGCTCTATCGCCAAGTTAACGCACTGACGATGTGGCTGACGTTGGCGACGTTCGTCGGCTACGCCATCATCTACACGGTCATCTTGAAGCCAGCGACGCCACAAAACATCGTCATCGGCGGCGCGTCTGGTGCCATGCCGCCGGTGCTCGGTTGGGCTGCTGTGACAGGCGCGGTTGACCCTAACGCGTTGTTACTTTTCCTCATCATCTTCGCGTGGACGCCGCCGCACTTCTGGGCGCTCGCGCTGTACCGCAAGAATGAATACGCCAAAGCCGGCGTGCCGATGTTGCCTGTGACGCACGGCGATGAATTCACGAAGCTGCATTTGCTGTTGTACACACTGGTTCTTGCGGCATCGACCTTGCTGCCGTTTGTCGTGGGCATGGCGGGTTGGTTTTATCTCGCCGCTGCGCTTGTGTTGAACGCCATCTTCTTGTACTACGCGGTGCGCTTGTACAAACAGTACTCCGACGCGCTCTCGCGCCGCACATTTAATTATTCGATTGTCTATCTCGCTGCGCTATTCGCAGCATTGCTCATTGACCACTACGCGCCACTCATGCGCACTTGGGTGTCATGACGCGCCTGCTTGCGGCGCTGGCAGTCGTCGTGCTGGGCGTATTTTTGAGCGGCTGCAACTCCAAGCCTGCGCCATTTAATGCGGTCGACATTACCGGCATCACCGGATATGGCAATGATTTCCGCTTGGTCGATCACAATGGTAAGCCGCGCACCATGGCGGATTTTCATGGGAAGGTCGTGGCGATTTTCTTCGGCTTCACATTCTGCCCGGACGTTTGTCCTACAACCATGTCTGAGATGCGCAGCGTGATGAAGTCGCTCGGCCCGCAGAGTGAAAAGCTGCAAGTCTTGTTTGTGACGGTTGACCCCGCGCGCGATACGCAAGAACTACTGGCGAAGTACGTGCCGGCGTTTCATCCGTCGTTCCTTGGCTTGCGCGGCGATGCCGAAGCCACCGCAAAGGTGACGCGTGATTTCAAGATTGTGGCGCGGACCGTGCCCGGCAAGACACCCGACAGTTATACGGTCGATCACACAGCAGGCACGCTCATTTTTGATCGGCAGGGTCGATTGCGGTTGATGGCGCCCTACGGCATGGATGCCGAGAAGCTCGCTGCCGATATCAAGCGGTTGATGTAATTCATTACCAAGGAGCACACATGAGCATTCAACGATTGCACGTCGGCAAGCGCCTGTCAGAGGCGGCCATTTACAACAACACGGTTTACTTGGCTGGCCAAGTCGCCGAGGATGCAACGCAAGACATCACCGGTCAGACCAAGCAAGTGCTGGTGTCGATTGACAAGCTCCTCGCCGAGGCGGGCACCGACAAGAGCAAGCTGCTGCAAGTGACTATCTTTATCGCCGACATGGCTGACTTCCCGGGCATGAACGCCGTCTGGGATTCATGGGTGGTGCCTGGTGCCACGCCGCCGCGTGCGACCGTTGAGGCCGCACTTGCCCAACCCGGTTGGAAAGTGGAGATGTTGGTTGTTGCGGCCAAGTAATCAGCACAACGTACCAACAAGCACAAAGGGCACCTTTCGGTACCCTTTGTTTTTTGTATCGCCCGACTTCGCGAATAAGGCCTCGAATTAGGCGGCTGCGTAGTCCTTCAAGTAAGCCTTCATCTTCTGCATCGCTTTAGCTTCAATCTGGCGAATACGCTCTGCCGATACGCCGTACTCTGCGGCGAGCTCGTGCAAGGTTTTTTCTTCGCCTTCATTCAGCCAGCGCGTTTCGATAATGCGGCGGCTACGCTCATCGAGCGATGCCAGCGCCGCTTCCATGCCGTTTACGCCGGCGACTTCTTTTTGCATTGACGACAGACGCTCAGCAGGATCGACCGAGTTGTCTTGCAGGTACGCGATTGGGCTTACCCAGTTCTCGTCGTCACCGTCTTGCGGCTCCAACGAGATCTCTTGACCGGTTAGGCGCTTCTCCATCTCGGTGACGTCGGTTTCTTTGACGTTGAGTTGGCGAGCAACCTCCTTCACCTCGGTGGGTGAGAGCGTGCCGAAATTTGGCTTCATCGAGCGCAAGTTAAAGAACAGCTTGCGCTGCGCTTTGGTCGTGGCGACTTTGACGATACGCCAGTTGCGCAAGATGTATTCGTGGATTTCGGCTTTGATCCAATGCACGGCAAACGACACCAAGCGCACACCGCGATCAGGGTCGAAACGCTTCACAGCCTTCATCAGGCCGATGTTGCCTTCTTGAATCAAGTCAGCCTGCGGCAGACCATATCCTGCGTAATTGCGCGCGATCGACACCACCAGGCGTAGATGCGACATCACCATTTCCGAGGCGGCCGCCAAGTCGCCGCGCGTTTTGAGGGCGACGGCGAGCTCGTGCTCGCGTTCGGGGGTGAGCATTGGTACGCGATTGACGCTCGAGATATAGCTCTCAAGCGAAGCGACCGACAAAACAGGCAAATTCATTGTGGCGGAACTCATATTGAACTCCTTTCAGGGTGGCGGGATGTTTGCGCCACCGGACGAGTACATATTAGCACTCTTCGCCTGAGAGTGCTAAATGACTCGGAAGTTCAATTTTGACGATTTTGATCTTTGCCAATAAAGCCGGAGACATGCCAACAAAGTCTGAGACAGAACCGGAAAAGAAGTAACCACTCACATTATAGCGGTAAATACAACTCGTTGATTTAAATGAATTTTTTTCGGGGTGACAGGCTTGCTGTCCCAGTGTCTGTTGTTCATGTCGCGCTGGCACGCTCCTCCGCGCTCCCGGCTGCCGAAAAAGGGGCGGCTTGCCTTTCGTCGCGCCAAATGCTCGATGCGGGCCTAGGCACTAGCCGCAGACGCCTGCAGCAAGTGCCCACCAAACCTCGCCGCTGCCTTAGTCGCAATAGGCGATTAGGACAATTTTCTGAGCGAACAGTCGGTGCTAGAGTCGGTGGCGCTAATGAGTGCAACAACACCAAAAGGTCACTAACGCAATGGCTGTCGCCCGGTCCAAGAAATCAGATTCCTCCGCCAATATCGGTTTTGAAGCAAAGCTCTGGCTCGCCGCCGACAAGTGTTGATTTCAGCCTTAAACGCTGCCACTTTCAGGGAGTTTTTCAATCCAAAACGAGGCCACATGAATCAACTACCCTGCTTACTTTTTGAGCAGGGAGATTTGAGGAGTGATTACCGTGGCCATGTTAGCCAAAGTGCGGCGGATGTTCTATCGTGAACGTTTGTCGAAGCGTGAGATTTCCCGAAGAACCGGCTTAGCCCGTAGCACGATTGATCGGTGGCTCGACGAGCGACCGGCCGTTGTTGAACCGAAGTATCCCGCACGGCGGGTCGAGACCAAGATCGACGATTACGCTGATACGCTGCGCGGTTGGTTGAAGACCAACCAGCATCGCAGCAAGCGCGATCGACGCACCGTCCATTCGATGTACCAAGAGCTAGTTGCGTCTGGCTACCGGGGTGGCTATGGCCAAGTTGCCGCCTTCGCCCGTCAGTTTCGCGATCAGCAGTCAAAAGCAGGCAGCGGACGCGCCTTTGTTCCCATGAAGTACCAGTTGGGTGAGGCTTTCCAGTTTGACTGGAGTACCGAGTACGCCTTTGTTGGCGGCCTGCGCCGCCGACTTGACCTCGCCCACACCAAGCTATGCGCCAGCCGCGCCTTCTGGCTCACGGCCTACCCGACCCAGAGTCATGAGATGCTCTTCGATGCGCACGCGAGAGCATTTGCCGCCTTCGGCGGCATACCCATCCGCGGTATCTACGACAACATGAAGACCGCAGTGGACAAGGTCGGGCGTGGCAAGCAGCGCACCGTCAACGCCCGGTTTGATGCTATGGCTTCACACTATCTGTTTGAACCGGAGTTCTGCAATGTGGCCTCTGGCTGGGAGAAAGGCATTGTGGAGAAGAACGTCCAAGACCGACGCCGACAGATCTGGCGCGAGGCGATGGAGACACGCTGGTCTGACTTGGACACACTCAACGAGTGGCTAGGCAAGCAATGCATGATGGTGTGGGCCGAATCCAAACATCCAGAGTGGCCAGAACTGACGGTGGCTGAGGTGCTGGAGGACGAGCGCACCAAGCTCATGCCGCTGCCTCGGCCATTTGATGGTTATGTGGAATACCCCGTCCGCGTCTCCTCGACCGGCCTGATTCATCTGGACCGTAACCGCTACAGCGTGCCGACCGCGCACGCCAACCGTATCGTCAGCTTACGGCTCTATCCGACCACCATTGATGTGGTGGCCGACGACGAGAAGGTTGCCACCCATGCGCGCTCATTCGAACGTGATGAGACCCGCTATGACTGGCAGCACTACATCGACCTCATTGGTCAGAAGCCAGGTGCCTTGCGCAACGGCGCACCGTTCGAGTCAATGCCGGCGCCATTGCGCGAACTGCAGAAACAACTTCTGACGCGGCCGGGTGGGGATCGGGTGATGGCCACATTACTCTCGGCCATTCCGGCGCATGGTCTGGACGCGATCTTGGAAGCCACCGAGGCCGCCTTGGCCGTCGGCAAGCCTAGCGCGGAGCATGTCTTGTATCTGTTGGCTCAACTCAAGGACCGCGCGCAGCCGAAGCCACCGACCGTCGAGACCGCCTTGGTGCTACAGACAGAGCCAGTCGCAGACGTAGATCGCTACGACCGTCTCAGGATGAACGCGGTCATCAAGTCAGCTCTACTGGCGAGCCCCATCCTGACGACGATCATGCTCAACACGGTCAGCGGAGGTGCCCATGTCCGTTGAACTGATCAGTGAATTGAAGCTGTTGAAGTTAAACGGCATGGCGAGTTGTTACCCCGAATTGGTGGCCAAGTCCCGGCATACCGCATTTGAGCCGGATACCTTTATGCGCCAGTTGATTGAAGCGGAGACGGCCGAGCGGACAGTGCGCTCAATGGCCTATCAGATGGGGGCGGCACGCTTCCCGATGCACCGTGACTTGGCCGGGTTTGACTTCAGCGCCGGCGGTGTCGATGAGACGCTGGTGCGCGAACTACATCAATGCGCGTTTGTGGAGGCTGCACAAAACGTAGTGTTAATTGGCGGGCCTGGGACCGGCAAGACGCATCTGGCGACGGAGATCGGTATTGAAGCCTTGCGCAAACATGGTAAGCGCGTCAGGTTCTTCTCAACGGTCGAGTTGGTCAACGCGCTGGAGTTAGAGAAGGCCACCAGTCGCACCGGCCAGATTGCGAACCGCTTGGTCCACGTCGATCTCGTGGTGTTGGATGAGCTGGGCTACCTACCGTTTAGCCAAGTCGGTGGCGCACTGTTGTTCCACCTACTGTCCAAACTCTATGAGCGGACCAGTGTGGTGATTACCACCAACCTATCATTTAGCGAATGGGGCAGCGTGTTTGCTGACGCCAAGATGACCACGGCGTTACTCGATCGACTCACGCATCACTGTCATATCGTCGAGACCGGCAACGAATCCTGGCGCTTCAGTCATAGCTCGATGACGGCAACCAACAAACGCAAGACAACCAAACCGAAAGGAGGCAAACTTACCGAAAGTCCTGACTTATCCACAACCGCATAGCCCGGCTATGCAGCAAAAGGGTGGCCTCGATTTAGATTGAAATCGTGGCAGCGTTTAAGGCTGAAATCAACA
>JAJTHU010000030.1 GCA_021300055.1 Nitrosomonadaceae bacterium
GCGCCCGCAGCTGGAGCAGCTGCAGGGGCGGGCGGCGCGCTCGTGGCGGCAGACTTGCCGGTCTTGATCTCGGTGATGATGGCCGCGACTTGGCGCGCGTCGTCGGAGTCAGGCGGCAGCAGCTTCTGCATGCGCGTCCAATAGCCAATCGCTGCGGGCTTGTCACCCGCGCGCATGGCTGCCGTTCCAGCCAGCGCCAGCGCCTTGAGGTTGTTGGGGTCAATCTTGAGCGCCCGCTGCGTCAGTTCGGTCGGCAACCCAGCCAGATCGCCCTCTTGAACCATCGCCTGGGCGTCGGCGTAGTCAGCGAGCAAATCAGCATCGCCGGGCTGCAGTGCCACGGCGCGCTCATAAGCCTTTACGGCTAAGCCAAACTGGCCGAGCGCGTTCTGCGAGCGCGCCAACAGAATCCAACCCTTTGGATCGCTTGGGTTTTCTTCCATCTTCTTGGCTAAGGCATCCACCAACGCGACCACTTGCTTGTCTGTCATGGGGGCATTGGGGTCGAACGATTTCGGGTCGAATGCGGCGCCGTTAGCCGCTTGCGCGGAAGCTTGGCGCGCGGCGTGATCGCCCCATGCGACGTAGCCGGCTGTGCTACCCATCACGACAAAGAGCGCCAACGAAAACGCTAGGATCCACGCGGACTTTGTGGCACTTTTGCCCGAAACACCGCGCGGATCGGCGAGTTTGCCTTCCGCAGCGTCGGGCTTCGCGGCTCCTCCGCTGATCTCGGTTGAAAGCCGCGCGGCAAGCTCGTCGAGGGCGCGGGCATGCTCATTGGCAGTCAAGAGGCCGTTGGCTCGCTCAGTATCGAGTTCGCGTCTTTGCTGACGAAACGCCTCGACGTTCGCCGCCTCAACGGAAATCGACTGGTTTCGCGGGGAGCGAAGGAGCGGCCAAACCACGAACGCGACAGCGACCGCCACCATCAGCGCGAGGAGTACATAGAACATGCGCAAATTATATCGGCGGCACTCGGAAATCCCGCTTTCTGCGGCGCGAAATACGCACTCTGTCTGAAATGAACACCCAGTCGAGCGACTCAGTCGCTATCCTTCGCTTCTTTCAGACGGCAAACATGACAACTATCGACAATTTGGCGAAAAATTCCCGCGCGACGCTCTGGGCAAAGAGCCTGCTTATTGTAGGGGTTTGTCTGGCAGGCACGCACGAGGCCTCCGCGCAGATGGCCATCGGAAGCAGCGAGCCCGCCTCGCGGCGCATCAGCGCTGCGAATGCGCTGAAGCTGGGCAGTGACGACCGCGTGGCGCTCGACGGGAAAGCCGATGAACCCTTCTGGGCGCGGGCGACACCCATCGATACGTTTTTCGAATATCGGCCGCGGCCTGCCGAGACGCGTTTTCGCACCGAAGCCAAAATCGCCTACGACCAGCGAGCGGTAATCGTTTTCATGCGCGGCTACGACCCCGAACCCAGTCGCATCGAGGCGCCCCTCGTGCGGCGCGACGAAGTGTTCGGCTCGCAAGACTTTTTCGGGGTTTATCTTGACCCGGTCGGGATGCGCAAGTTTGCGCAAATCTTCCGCGTGAACGCGTCAGGCTCGATTGGCGATGGGCTGTTCAACGAAGACACGCAGAACGAAGACTTTTCGCCGGATTTTGAGTGGGACGTTGTCGTTGCCCGTCATGCAGATGGCTGGAGCGCGGAATTCCGCATCCCGTTCTCGATCTTGCGCTACGCTGACCCACCGTCCCCGAATTGGAGTGTCTTCCTCGTTCGCGGCGTGACGCGTGACGATGTGCTTCGCATTGGCAATGGCCGCATCCCGCGCGATAACAATTGTCTGATGTGCTACGCACAGACCTTGAGCGGCATGGTGGACTTGCCACATGGCCGCGAGTTCACCGCGATGCCCAACCTCACGTCGCGCCAGACGCGCGACCGCGAAGTTAATCGTAGTCAGCAATCAAACGCTCACGCGCGCGATACGGTCCTCAGCCTGGACGTGAAATACCGACCGACAACGGATTGGGTGATCGACGCCACATTCAATCCTGATTTTTCACAGGTTGAGCTCGACACGCCGCAGCTCGCTGCAACCGCTCAGTTCGCGCTGTTTTTCCCAGAAAAACGACCATTCTTTCTCGAGGGCGCCGACATCCTCTCGTCACCGTTCAATGCGATTTACACGCGATCCGTCACTGATCCGGCATGGGGGGTACGCGCAACGCGCCGAGCAGAGGGCATGGACATGACCGTCATTACCCTGCGCGATGATGGCAAGGGGCTGATCTTGCTGCCCAACGCCATTAGTACCAACATCGCACGGCAAGATTCGAAGTCGCAAGCGACGATTGCACGAGCCCGCTGGTTTTTGGGTAAATGGTCGTGGGGCTTGGTGGGCACAGATCGTCGATACGAGCGTACTGCTGGCAAAGGGGAAATGGCCAATCAGGTACTCGGCCTAGACACCACGTGGCGTCCCACTAGCGCTTTGCGTGTTCGCGGCGACGTTCTCTTCTCGCGCACCGTGGATGAGCGCAACCGCGTTAACGGAAAAACGCGAGCCGACGATACTGCCGCACTGGGTGATTTCAACTATCGCGATGAGCAATGGAACTTCGCTGGCGGTGTCGAGCGAGTCGGCCGCGACTTCAGGGCGGACAACGGGTTCTTCAACCAAGTGGGATACCAGAAAGCGTACCTCGAGCCCCAGCGAAAGTGGCGCGAGCAATGGGGATTTGACGAGATCGCCCCCTATATCAACATCGAGAACAAAACCGACCTCGCGGGCCGGTTGCTCTACCGGCAGAGCAACGTTGGTATCTCGTTCAATCGCCCCAAACTTAACTTCGGCATCGAAGCGCGGCCAAACCAGCAAGTCCGTTTTCGCGCGAATGGCGATGCATTGAAACGCGACCAAGCGTTTTTCTGGTTAGAAGCGACCCCAGGAAAGTGGTTGTCCTCGTTTTATCTTGAGTCGGCCATCGGAGACCGAGGCGATGTCTCCAACAATCGAATCGGCCGCGGTTACTATGTCGGCGCAAATGCAACGATTCGTCTATTCGGACGCTGGGAGTTGCAGCCGCGGATCGACGAATCTGTCATTCGGTCTCAGGAAAGCAATGTGGGAAGCAATCGCATCGTGCACGAGCGCGCCATGCAACTCACATCCGTTTACCATTTCACCGCGCGCGATAGCCTACGGTTGATTGTCCAATACAGCGGTGTGCGGCGCGCGCCGTCCCTTTACGAATCACGCGTTTCGCCTTTCGACAAAACGGAGACAAACTCCATTGTGTATGCGCACAAGCGAGGCCTCGGCTCGACGATTTACATCGGCGCCAACGCATCACGCAGCCTCGATCCAGCAGCAAGTTATTCGCGCCGAATCAACGAGGTCTTCATCAAAGCGAGCTGGGCCTTCGACTTGAGCCAAGTCGGAATCTAGAGCCCACCGACCACGGGCAGGCGAGCGTCTACAAAACGCGACGC
>JAJTHU010000361.1 GCA_021300055.1 Nitrosomonadaceae bacterium
ATCGTGCGCTTGGTTTTGAATGATGAGTCGCCACGTATCCCGCAGATAGCGCGCCGGATACTCGGTACCGCTCGTGTCGAGTTGCGCCCAAAGCGCTTCGACCAGCAACATGCGGTCCTCCGCAGCTTGGTTCAAGCGTTTGAGGTAGCGCCGTGTCGACAGCACATCGGGGAGCACGAACGCGCGCGCATTGTCGCGCAACTGTCCGCGCCTTACCGCACGACGCCCTTCAGTTTGCGCGAGCGCGCGGGCAACGTGATCCGCCAAGGTGGTTTGCTTCAGGGCCCAACGTGTTTGCGACGCGTTGAATGCCGCAATGCGCGCGCCCACCTCCGCGCCGGGCACGAGGTGGTCGCCGCCTTGCGTGAGCAACAACTCGTCGGCAAGCGAGCGTGGCGCGATCGTGTCAAGGTACTTCTCCAGCGCGGCTTGCCAATCGGGAACGTTGAGAGGATGTTGGTAATAGCCCTCCGTCAGCAGAATACCACCGGCCTCGTGTCCACTCGGTGCCTGCCATTGCCACTCGGCGACCGGTGAATCAAGGCCGCGCCAGAGCACAGCCGACTCGATGCCCATGTTGCGCAGCAACTGCGGCATTTGACCGACGTGACCGAAGGTATCTGGCAAGTAGCCGACGCGTTGGCAATTGCCCGCTGCGTTGGCATCGGTCATGCCGATTTCCAAGTTGCGCAGCAGCGACTCGCCCGACACCAAAAACTCATCCGCCATGACATACCAAGGACCGAGCACAATGCGCCCCGCGCTCACCAGCGCCTGCACGCGCTGGGTGAGCATCGGCTCCGCATTGGCCATGAGGTCTTCGTACGCCGCGGTCTGTCCGTCGAACAAGAACTGCTCTAAGTCTCCGCGTTCGAGTTGATCGACCACCCGCGCCATGACGTCTAACAGGCGCGCCACATAGGTCTGATGATCGAAATACCACTCGCGGTCCCAGTGCGTTTGCACCACGACCGCGACCGGGCGCGGCGTCGATATCGGCACGGCGCTCATCTTGCTCATCCTTTTACTGCCCCGCGCATCGCGCCTTCGATGAAGTAGCGTTGCGTGAATGCAAAGAACAACAAGATCGGCAGCAACGAAAAAATCGCGCCTGCTGCAACCAATCGCCAATCGAGCGAAAACGTGCTCGCCAATCGATTGACCCCAAGCGGCAAGGTAAAGAGCTGCGGTTGGTCGATGATGATGAGCGGCCACAAGAAGTCACCCCACACGGCGATGAAGCTAAACACCGCGAGTGTCGCAAGCGAAGGTTTCACCAAGGGCAGCATCACAAACAACCAAATCTTCCAGCGCGGCACGCCATCCATGATCGCGGCCTCTTCAATCGCAAGCGGAATGGACAGAAATGCCTGACGCATAAAGAACACGCCGAAGGCAGTGCAGGCGTGCGGCAGCACCAAACCGAGATAGGTGTTCTGCAAGCCGAGGCTAATGGCTAACTCGTAGACCGGAATCATCAGCAGCTGAAACGGAATCATCATCGACGCCAGCAACACGCCGAAAACCAGATTGCGGCCGCGCCATTGCATACGCGCCAGCGGATAGGCCGCGAGCGACGCGAATAGCAAATTCAGAAACACCGAAAGCGCCGCGACAATCGTGCTGTTGGCGAGGTAGCGCATGAACGGCTGCGAGTCGAGCACCCGCCAAAAGTTGTCGAGCGTCAGCGACTCGGGCAGAAACACTGGCGGGTAAGCGAAGATGTTCTCGCTTGCCGACTTCAGGCTAGTCGACAACAACCAAAGGAACGGCCCCACCGCAACCACCAACACAAGCGCGATCGCCGCGTAGCGCCATAACAGTTCGGGCCATGGCGGCAGCGCCTGACGATCGGTTCTGCGGGTTTTGGAGCTATCAGCGCGCACGCAAGAACCTCAAGTTGATGAGTGACAGGGCGAGCGTGAGCACAAACAGCACGACGCCGATCGCCGCTGCGTAGCCCATTTCAAATTCGACGAACGCGGACTCGTAGATGTAATACACCAGCGTCTTGGTGGAATCCATCGGTCCGCCCTGGGTCATCACGTAGACCTCTTCAAAAACCTTCATCGCAGCGATGGACGACATCACTGACACCACCGCCATCGACGGCTTGAGCAGCGGAATAGTGATGTAGATCGTTTGCTGCCAACGGCTAATGCCCTCAACTTCCGCCACCTCGTAAAGCTCGCGCGGGATCGACTGCAGACCCGCGAGGTAGATCACCATGTAGTAACCCATGCCGGCCCAGATGGTGACCGCCATCACACTCAGCAGCGCATTCGCCGGATCAGTCAGAAACGCGACCGGGTTATCGGTGATCCCCGTGGTCAGCAACACGTAATTCAAGATGCCCTGCTCTTCGTACACCCACTTCCAAATCAGGCCGCTGATGACCAGCGATGTAATCACCGGCAAATAGATTGCGGCGCGAATAAACGTAATGCCCGGCAGATGGCGGTTCACCAACACCGCAAGGAAGATCGGCGCGATCACCAACTCCGGCACCACGACCACCATGTAGATCAGTGTGTTTTTGAGCGCCGCCCAGAAGAACGGGTCGTGCCAAAGCTGCAGGTAGTTCGCCAAGCCCACGAACTCGGCCTCGCGAATCATATTGAAGTTGGTAAACGACAGCCCGATTGCTTTCAGCGCCGGGTAAATCACAAACGCGCCGATGACGCTGCACGCGGGAATCAGAAACAAAAGCGGCAGCAGCGGATGTCCAGCGCTCGGTGCCGGACGGTCGATGGATGGGCTAGCTGCGGTGTTTGGGCTGTTCATGGCGCCACCGCGCGCTGGTCATACACCAAGCGAGCGGCGCCCCAGGCGCCCGCATCGTTGCCCAAACTCGCGACTGCGAGCGGCACTCGTTGACCGCGCGTATCGAGCGCATCGAGCGCTGCGAGCAAATGCGGCCACCAAACTTCACGCGAATCGATCATGCCGCCGCCAAGAATGATGCGGTCCGGATCGATCTGCCAAAAGATGTTGAAGAGCTGCAACGCAAGGTGCTCGCACCAGCGCCTTAGTGCCTCGCGTGCCTCGCGCGCTTGGGGCTCGCCCGCCTGCACGCCCGCGATCACACTTGCTCCCGTGGCCTCGGCCGCGCTCGGGACCAGTTGGCGATAAATGTTGCCCAAGCCAGTGCCCGACACCAAGTGCTCGACCTTGACGTATGCGTTGCTGTATCGGTCCCACATTCGCGCAATGCCATAGTGGCCGGTGAGATTGTGCGCGCCCGTGATGAGCTTGCCGTTTTGCATGAGCGCGCCACCCAAGCCCGTACCGAGCGTCAGCATCACCGCGCTCGCTTCATCACCAAGGCCGTGTTGGCCATGCCAGACTTCACCGACCAGCGCACAGTTCGCGTCATTGTCAGCAATCACCGGCAATGCGCAATGCGCGCCGATTGCCTGCTTGAGATTGGTGCCTTCCCATCCGGGAATCTGCGGCGCTGAACTCAACACAAGCCCGATCGTCGGCTCGATCACGCCCGCAGACGAAATGCCGACGCCGACAATCGATTGCCTGGGTTGCTTTGCGGCTTGGGTGAGCGCATCGACGCTTTGCAAAATGGCCGCGAGCACCGTCGACGCGCCTTGCTGCGCGTTGGTCGGCACGCGAGTCTCGCCGTGCAGCGTGCCGTGCGCGTCCACCAGCAGCCCGCGAATCTTGGTGCCGCCGATGTCGATGCCAATCGCGAGTGACTGATCGGTCGCGCTCATTTCTGCCCTGCCCCGACGTGTGTTGCGGAAATTGAGCGTGCGCCCGTGCCTGAGGCTACCACAACGCCACCACGACAGCCCAACAGATCGCGCCACACGCGATCAATGTCGGCAA
This sequence comes from Nitrosomonadaceae bacterium, assembly GCA_021300055.1. Classification (GTDB taxonomy): domain Bacteria; phylum Pseudomonadota; class Gammaproteobacteria; order Burkholderiales; family Usitatibacteraceae; genus UKL13-2. The sequence continues at coordinate 3,844 of JAJTHU010000361.1, forward strand.
ACGCAGTGGGAATATCTTTGCGTCCAAGCATCACGGCTTGTAGGTTGCGCGCGTAGTCGCTTCGAAACTTGCTGTAGCGGCGCATCGGCGGCACGAGCACCCGGCCCTCTTTGACCTGCGCGACCGAAATCGCGCGCGCACGGTCGAGCAAGGCGTCGCCGCTGGATTTGCTAAAGAACGCATCGTCGTAACTCGCTCGCGTGCTCGGCAAAATGGGCACGCGTTTGGCAAACGCAGTTTGGTTCTCGGTGTTGGTCAAAAACGCTGCGAACGCAAATGCGGCTTCTTTGTTGGCCGACGACTGCATCACGGCGATGTTCATCATTGCGATGTTTGGCGCGGCGGCGGGGGCACCAGCTGGGCCAGCTGCGCCAACTGCACCAGCTGCGCTCGCTGGTTCGTGCGCGCTCCACTGCGGCAGCACATCGACATGCGCGTAGATGCCGGGGTTGTTGATGCGGATCGATTGCAAGAACTGCATGCCCGACGAAATCATCGCGACTTGGCCGGACAAAAACATCTCGACCGCTTTGCGATGCCCCTCGGTCACCACATTGCGCGGCACCAAGCCATCGCGATACAGATCGCGATGCAACGCGAAGACACGCTCACCACTCGCGTTCGTGAATCCGGCGCTGCAACCATCCGCACTCAGTAGCGGTGCGCCCATGCCGACTAAGGTCTCCAACGGAATCGCACCATCGAGCGCGGGGAAGTAAGCAAACTTGCCGGTGTTGCGGCGAATCGCGCGCGCGGCGGGCAGCAGCGTTTCATAGGTTTTCGGCACCTCAACACGCGCGGCCTGCAAGATTTGTCGGTTGACCAACACCACGCTTGTGGTCAGATACCAAGGCATGGCGAAGGCTTTGCCATCGAGTCGGTTTGCGTTCCACACCGCAGGCAAAAACGCATTGATGGTTTCTGGCTTCAAGTAGCGCTCTGGGTCGGCAAGCGCACCGAACTCAGCGAGCTTTGACGCAAATTGCGGATTGAGGTTGACCACATCGGGCGCCGGACGTGCGGGAGAGCTCGCGGCCACGGCGGTCAAGGTTTTCTTTTCCATCTCCGACCACGGGACGTCCACCCAATCGACACGCACATTGGGGTGCTGCGCTTCGAAGGCCTTGATCACACCCTTAATGTAAGCGTCATGAAACGGCGAGAGCTGCATGGTCCAGAAGCCTACGCGCACCGGCTCACGAGCGGAGGAGGCATGAGCGCTGCTGACCAAAGCGACGCTCAGCACCAGCAACAGGTACCACGCTCCGCGAAGCGTGATGCGCATCCATAATGAGCTTGGCGGGATAATTCTGTACATTAAAACTCGCCTATCCACGGGCGTTTTCAGGCAAAAATGGCTGAAACTGCCCGCCAATACTGGAGTTTTGTTTTCGCATGAATCCCGAGTTGAAACAATCACCGAGCGATACACGCGCGCATCTGCGTAAGCTGCACGCGTCAAATGCGCCGACACCGCTGAGCG
>JAJTHU010000200.1 GCA_021300055.1 Nitrosomonadaceae bacterium
ACCCAGTCGCGCAATTCCTTCGCCATCGCTTTGGCCGCTTCGCCAGTGGGACGCGCGCCCTTCAGCACGACGAAAGCAACCACTGCCTCACCGGTCATGTCATCGGGTCGGCCTACAACCGCCGCTTCCGCAACGAGCTTCGAGTTTGCGACGAGAGCCGATTCAATCTCCATTGTGCCCAAGCGATGCCCTGATACGTTGAGCACATCGTCAATGCGGCCCATGATGGTGAAGTATCCGTGCTCGACATCGCGCACCGCACCATCGCCTGCAAGGTAAAGCTTGCCGCCAAGTTCATCCGGGAAGTAAGTCTTCTTAAAGCGGTCCGGATCGCCCCAGATGGTTCGCACCATCGAAGGCCAGGGACGCTTCACGACCAGAATGCCACCTTGACCATTCGCAACATCGTGACCAGTTTCGTCAACGATAGCGGCTTGGATGCCAGGCAGCGGCAGCGTACATGACCCAGGCTTGAGCGCAGTCACACCCGGCAGCGGCGTGATCATGTGACCGCCGGTTTCGGTCTGCCAGAACGTATCAACAATTGGGCAACGGTTACCGCCAATGTTTTCGTAGTACCACATCCACGCCTCTGGGTTGATCGGCTCGCCCACCGAACCCAAGATACGCAATGACTTCAAGTTGTAATTGCGCGGGTGCGTTGAGGGATCAACTTCCGAAGCCTTGATGAGCGAACGAATCGCCGTTGGCGCGGTGTAGAAGATGGTGACCTTGTGCTTTTGAATCATGTCCCAGAAGCGTCCGGCGTTCGGGTAGGTTGGCACGCCTTCAAACACCAATTGGGTTGCGCCGCAAGCGAGCGGGCCATATGCCACGTAAGAGTGACCGGTCACCCAACCAATGTCAGCCGTACACCAGAACAAGTCACTAGGCTTGACGTCGAAAGTCCACTTCATCGTCAACGCCGCCCAAAGCAGATAGCCGCCCGTTGAGTGCTGAATACCCTTGGGCTTCCCTGTTGAGCCGGACGTATAGAGGATGAAGAGCGGATGCTCGGCATTCACCCATGTAGGCTCACATACATCGGATTGCGTCGGCTCGAGGTCGTGCCACCATGAGTCGCGTCCAGCCGCCATGGTTACATTGCCGCCGGTCCGCTTGTAGACGATGCAGGTCTTCATGTGCTCGCAGCCGCCCATTGCAATCGCCTCATCGACGATAGCCTTGATGGGTAGCGCCTTGCCGCCACGCATCTGCTCGTCGGACGTGATGACCGCAATCGCACCCGCATCGATGATGCGTTCTTGGAGGGACTTCGCCGAAAACCCGCCGAATACAACAGAATGCGTTGCGCCGATACGAGCGCACGCTTGCATCGCAACCACGCCCTCGATCGACATCGGGATGTAAATGATGACGCGATCGCCTTGCTTAATGCCCTTCGATTTCAGGACGTTCGCAAACCGACAAACGCGCGCCAGCAACGCCTTATAGGTGATCTCAGTGACGCTGCCATCATCTGCTTCGAACTTGATAGCGACCTTGTCGCCGTGGCCTGCTGCGACCTGACGATCCAAGCAGTTATACGAAGCGTTGAGTTCCCCGTCGTGGAACCAGCGATAGAACGGCGCGTTGGATTCGTCCAACACTTGCGTAAATGGCTTCTTCCAGCTGAGGTGTTCACGCGCAAGCTTTCCCCAAAATGCGGCCTCGTCCTTCGCCGCCCCTGCGCACATCGCGTCATACATTGCTCGACCTGAAATCGCCGCTGCTGCGGATAACTCCGCAGGTGGCTCGAACAGACGACTCTCGTGCATTACTGATTCAATACCCGACATGTTGATCTCTCCTTCTCGTCCTACTTGTCATTGTGATTTTGTCCAGCCCGGAACTGGCAGCGCCCGCGATTTATAGCACAGGCGACGCACACCATTGGCGCATTTCAGGCTTACACTGCGCTTACATCCGAATCAGCACGTCGACGAGCCACCCTGAAACCAGCTTGCAAATCAGATAGTTGCAGTCTTTAGAAGTCGTTGAAGGGGGATGGGCAGAAGATATGTCTTATGTCTTATATAAGACTTATTGACGCGCCGCAGCAAGACCTGCTAATGTGTGCCTCAGTACCTAGCCACCGCGCACTATCGCTAGGCATTTCTGCCGTCCTTGCGCCGTCTTTCGGAACACCTACTGCACACTATGAGCAACCTCAACGACACTCCCGATCTCGTCGCTTCGCCAGCCATCCTCGGCGATTACTGGCCCGGGATCCAGATCTACTACCCACCGGTCAAGTACGCGCCATCGCTTGGTATTTACGAGGACCTAGAGCAAGCCGCGCAGCGATTCAAGAAGCACGCAGTGGGCACAACAGCACATACGTTGCTGTTCGACTTGGAGGACGGCTGCCGACAAAAGGAGATGTCGCGCGAGTTGCTCCGCCGCGAGTTGCCTGGGATGCCACGTCGCAAAGAGGTTCAGATTGCGATTCGCATCAATCCGTTTCGTACCGATGAATACGAAAAAGACTTGGCGCTAATTCGCGACCTAGCCGATCACATCGATGTAGTCATGCTCGCCAAAGCGGGGGAAGCCTACGGGTCAGCAGAGATCCGCGACCTATCAGCGGTGCTGGTTGGCCATAACCAACGCATGACGATTCAACCGATCATTGAACACCCGAAGTCACTCAAGATCGCACCAGACTTGATGCAATACGCGACGGTAAAGCACGTCGTGTTCGGCATTCACGACTTCTCCAAGGCGATGGGCATACAGATCACGCCGCGCCGCTGGACCGAAGAACTCGCCTACTTCATGAACCAAGTGTTGTTTGAGGCGCGCATCGCCGGTAAGGGTGTCATCGGCGGCGTGGAGACGCTCATCGGCCACTCGGCCATGCCCGAAACGTTTGTCGAGCCGGATGACGTGCGACGCTGGCTCGATCTGCACGGCGACGAAGAATCACGCGTGGTTTACAAGCACGCATGCGAAGAAGCGGCGATGGGCATGACAGGTAAGCAAGTCATCCACCCCTCGCACATTCATCCGTGCAAGGTCGCGTACACGCCGTCACCAACCGACATCAAGACCAAGACCGCCATCCTCAAAGCGGCGATCGAGGCTGACGCGCTTCTCGGCGGCGCAATTAAGTTCAACGGCGAGATGCTCGACCCGCCAATGTTCGGAAAGGCACTGCAGACACTGCTGCGCGCTCACGCGCTGCATGCGCTGTCGGCAGACGATACAAAGTTCGCGATTGAAGTACTCAAGAAGCTACCCGTACAGGTCGTGAGAGAAAACTGGCCGTATGGGGTCATCCTATGAACCCATACGGCCAGTTTCGGCGCAGGCTAACTCGCGTAGCGAGGTTAAACGCTGCGTGCTTCTGCCCTTGTTTGTGCCCTCCATCGCAGCGCGGCCGGAGCCAAAACTGGCCGTACGGCGCCATCCTGTAGCGCCAACGTCGTGGAACTTATTCGACATGGCGAGATTCACTCGTTCAGCACAAATGGCATCAGTTCTCGCCAGCTTCTGAACCCTGAGAACTCAGCATCGGCGCGCGTCACGATCACCGAAGTCGCTGTTCCTCCTGATCACATTAGTCCCCGACACGAACACACGACCTCTGAGCAAATCTGGGTAGCACTTTCGGGAACCGCGACGCTGCTGCTCGCAAATAACGCAACCGAGATATTTCGGGCAGGTGACGTCGTTCGCTTCGCCGACGGCGACACGCATGGCGTGCACAACACAGGCGCGGAGCCGTTCATCTATATGTCAGTCACCTCTCCACCCATTGATTTTCGCCAATCGTACGGTGAGGACTGGGCAGAGAACATCGCACGCGACCGCCTGCAACTAAACGTCCCGAAAAAATGAACGCAAAAGTCTCTGTTCCGCCCCACCCTGCTTGGCAATGGCATGTCCCCGAGTTTCTGAACATCGGCGTCGCTTGTACCGATGCGCATCTCGACACGCCCGTCGAATCGCGCATCGCGATGATTGTCGAGGATGACGCTAAAGGCACAAGCACCGCGACATATAGTGCGCTCGCTGCTAGGAGTAGCCAATTCGCGCAGGTGCTGCGCAAGCACGGCGTGCTGCCGCAAGATCGCGTTTTGGTGCGTTTGCCAAATTGTCTGGCCTACCCCACAGCATTTTTCGGAACCATGAAGGTCGGTGCCATTGCGGTGCCCACGTCCACACTGCTAACGCCAGACGAGGTGATGTATCTCGTCAAGGATTCGGGCGCGCGGGTGTTGGTGCTAGATAAAGCAAGCTGGACACAACTTGCCGGCGAGCTTGAGCATCGCGGCAGCATTGAGCTTGTGCTCACCACTGGTGAGGGACAAGAGGCCACAATCGACGGGGTGACGGTGCTGGACTTTGAGCGTGCCATCGGCGCGATCACATCGTTCTCGTCACCCTACGCCACGCGTGCGGACGATCCGGCTTATCTTGTTTACACGAGCGGAACGACTGGATATCCCAAAGGCGTGTTGCACGCGCACCGCGCGTTGATCGGTCGCGAGCCCGCGAGCGAATACTGGTTCGACTTCGACAAGACGCAAGTCGATCGCATCGTGCACTCCGGCAAATTCAACTGGACCTACGTGCTTGGATCGGCTTTGATGGATCCGCTGTATCGCGGCAAAACAGTCATCGTTCACGAAGGCAAGAACGACGCCACGCTCTGGCCGCGCCTCATCGCCAAGCACGGCGCAACGATCTTCATCGGTGTGCCTACCATCTATCGGCAGATCATTCAGAAGACCACCCTCGGCAAAGCGGATGTCCCGATACTACGCTTTTCCATGTTCGCGGGCGAGCATCTTTCCGACAACAATTTGGCGCAATGGCGCGAACGCTTCGGCATGGACATATATGAGGCGGTCGGTATGAGTGAGTTCTCGTACTACCTGTCGCAATCGATCCATCGCCCCATCCGCGCAGGCTCGGCAGGTTTCCCGCAGCCCGGGCACGATGTGAAGCTACTGAACCCCGAGACCTTGGCGGCCGTGCAACCCGGTGAGGAGGGGATGATCGCCATTCCCGAATCCGACCCCGGCTTGTTCCTGCGCTATTGGCAGCTTCCCGACGAAACCGCCAAGCTGCGCCACGATGGCTATTTCTTCACGGGCGACTATGCGCGAGTAGATGAGGACGGCTATTGGTGGTTCCTCGGTCGGCGCGACGACATCATCAAGAGCTTTGGTTACCGCGTATCTCCGTACGAAGTCGAGCGTGTGCTGAAGTCGAATCCGCTCGTTGCCGACTGCGCATGCATCGGCGAGGAGATTGCCAAAGACAAGCTCATCGTCGCTGCGTATGTAATCCCGCAACCGGAAGCGCAACTAGACCTCAATGCGTTGCTGGCGTGGGCGCAAACGCAGCTTGCGGCATACAAAGCGCCGAAGCGGCTCTATCTCGCTAAGGACTTCCCGCGAACCAAGAATGGTAAAATTTTGCGTTGTGAGATTTCACCGACGCTCGCACTACAGGCTTCCTCACCGGCCGCCTGATTGGGTTAGCGTCCGAGACTCGCGCAGCATCATGCGCTTGCATCACCCTTAGTGAAGTTTGTCGGCGTCACGTAGTTGTCGCGCATTGGTCGTACATCTGTCGCGCAGTTGTCGTGACCTCCCTTCAAATTTGACACCCTGATCCCCTTTTCCCCGGCAAACGTGAGTTTGGCGGGGTTTGCTATTTCTTATGCCAAACATTCCTAATCGCACCGCCTTCACGTCACCTCTGTCTGGCTTCATTTTTTGGAGCCGCTGGCTGCAGATGCCGCTCTACATCGGACTCATCGTTGCCCAAGGCGTGTACGTCTATCATTTTTGGGTCGAGCTCGTCCATTTGGTCTATGCGGTGTTCGGCGATCAAGATGCGATTCGCCAACTCGTCGAGGCAGTTGGCTACAAAGGCAAAGCGCTACTCGACGCCGCTGGCGCACCGCTGAAAGACGCGGCAGGGCAAGTCATGTACGTGGTTCCTAAGACCCTGAACGAGACCATCATCATGCTTGTGGTGCTGGCGCTCATCGACGTGGTCATGATTTCCAACCTGCTTATCATGGTCATTGTCGGCGGCTACGAAACCTTCGTGTCGCGCTTGGGACTGCAGGGGCATCCCGATCAACCCGAATGGCTTTCACACGTGAATGCTTCCGTGCTGAAGGTGAAGCTTGCCACCGCCATCATCGGCATCTCGTCGATTCACCTGCTGAAGACCTTCATAAACGCAGAAAACTACACGGAGAAAGTATTGCTGTGGCAGACGCTGATTCACATGGCGTTCTTGTTCTCTGCGATGGCGATTGCCGCATGTGACCGCATCCTACCGCAGCCAGTGCGTCACGCATCTGCTGAAAAATCCTCGCCCTCCTCTCACTGATAGGCGTCCCTTCGTCCGCCGGAGCCAACATGTCCACTGTGATTAAGCAAGAAGACGTCATCCAATCCGTCGCTGATGCATTTCAGTTCATCAGCTACCACCATCCGGTTGATTACATCAAAGCGCTGCACGAGGCTTACCAGAAAGAGCAGAGCGCGGCCGCTAAAGATGCCATGGCGCAAATCTTGATCAACTCGCGCATGGCCGCTGAAGGCCATCGCCCGATTTGTCAGGACACGGGTATCTGTATCGCATTTGTGCGCGTTGGCATGGACGTGCGCTGGAACGCGACCATGTCCCTGGAGCAGATGGTGAACGAAGGCGTGCGTCGCGCGTACACCAACCCGATCAATCCGCTGCGCGGATCGATGCTCACCGACCCAGACGGCAAGCGCAAGAACACCTTCGACAACACGCCCGGTGTCACTCACGTTGAACTCGTGCCAGGCGACAAGGTTGAAGTTATCGTCGCCGCGAAGGGCGGTGGCTCAGAAAACAAATCCAAGTTCGCAATGCTGCTGCCAAACGACAACATCGTCGATTGGGTGCTTTCCGTCGTGCCCACCATGGGTGCAGACTGGTGTCCGCCGGGCATGTTGTCGCTCGGTATCGGCGGCTCACCCGAGAAAGCGATGCTGATGGCGAAGTGGGCAATGATGGAGCCGATGAACATTCACGAGCTGCAGGCACGTGGCCCCTCGAATCGCGCGGAAGAATTGCGCCTCGAATTGTTCGAGAAGGTGAACGCGCTCGGCATCGGCGCGCAAGGCCTCGGTGGTTTGTCGACCGTTCTCGACGTAAAGGTGACGGACTATCCAACACACGCAGCCTCCAAGCCGGTGGCATTGTTGCCTAACTGCGCGGCAACACGCCACGCACATTTTGTCTTGGATGGCTCGGGCCCAGCCACGCTGGAGCCCCCATCCCTCGATGACTGGCCAAAGCTCACGCTCGATTTTTCGACGTCCAAGCGCGTCAACATCGACGGCATCAACAAACAACAACTCGGGGAGCTCAAAGCCGGTGATCGTGTGTTGTTGTCCGGCAAGATCTTGACTGGACGCGATGCTGCCCACCGCCGTCTCACCGATATGCTGAAAAAGGGCGAGCCACTGCCTGTCGATTTCACCAATCGCATCATCTACTACGTCGGGCCGGTCAACCCGGTTCGAGATGAAGTCGTCGGCCCAGCAGGCCCCACTACTGCGTCGCGCATGGACAAGTTCACGCCAGACATGCTCGAAAAGACCGGCCTCATCGGCATGATTGGCAAGTCCGAGCGCGGCAGCGCCACAGTGGACAACATTAAGAAAAACGGCGCGACTTACTTCATCGCCGTCGGCGGCGCGGCGTACTTGGTGTCGAAAGCAATCAAGTCATCGCGATTGGTGGCGTTTGAAGACCTTGGCATGGAAGCCATCTACGAATTCGAAGTGAAGAACATGCCGGTTATCGTTGCTGTTGATTCGACGGGCAACGCTGTGCATCGTTCGGGTCCGGCGGAGTGGCGTGCCAAGATTGGCAAGATTCCCGTCGTGGTGGTTTAGCGCTCGGCGAGCGTGCCGCAGCGCAAATACTGATTCACGATGCATCCGCTGTTAAAGCCTGCCGAGACGGCTTCACCCCGCATTGCCATCGTCGATGGTTCCGCTGGACTGCGCCGCCTGTTGGCGAGCATGGTTCGGCAGCACTTTCGCACGGCAGCCATTGAAGATATCGACCCCTTCTCGCAGACCATGCGCGGAGCGGGCTTTGCGTTCGGCACACGCGGGGATGCCGTGATATTGGGTGGCGTCGGCACTGAACGCGAGGCGCGCGACG
>JAJTHU010000234.1 GCA_021300055.1 Nitrosomonadaceae bacterium
GGCCAGTCAATCCCCGCGTTTGCTCTCTGGACCGCATGGTCAGACAACCACCACGCATCTAGGGGTGGTGACAGACATGGGAACGTGGTAAGCCCGAACAGCCGCCTCCGTGACCGCACCGATGTGTTGGTTGTGTGGGTAGGGGAGTCGCAAGGCGACCTGATGGCTGCGCGGGTATGGGAATGCGGAAAAAGCGAATGGCCGTTTGTAATGAATGGCATAGGGGTTCAAGATTTGCCCCAGCGTGAAAGCGCGCAGACTTCCGCTCGGTACAACTGTCGCGAGACGACTGTCTGAGTTCAAAACATCCACAAGGGATGCAACCGTCCCTTGGGACAAGTTGCGTCCTCTATGGGTATCAATAGAGGAAAGCATGAGAAACATCATCAACGATGATTCTGCATCCTCGCGCGAACCGCAAAACTGGCACGCCATTGACTGGCGGCAAGTTCAGCGGAACGTTCGAACGATGCAGATCAGGATCGCGAAGGCGACACAGGAAAAGGATTGGCGCAGGGTGAAAGCCTTGCAACGCTCCTTAACCCACTCGTTCTTAGCCAGAGCACTGGCAGTGCGACGAGTGACGGAAAACCAAGGTAAGCGAACGGCAGGCGTCGATCGTGAGCTCTGGGAATCGGCGGACCAAAAGCGGTTCGCAGTTGAACGACTAAAGCAACTTCGGGGATATCGACCGCTGCCTCTGCGCCGCGTGTTTATCCCAAAAGCCAACGGCAAGGAACGCCCGCTGGGTATTCCCACCATGTTCGATCGAGCCATGCAGGCGTTACACCTGCTGGGTCTCGAGCCGGTAACCGAATCGACGAGCGATCCGAATTCCTATGGGTTTCGGAGTCATCGCTCGACGGCGGACGCCATGGGCCAACTGTTCGTTACTACGTCCCGAGGTAATTCAGCTCAATGGGTACTGGAAGTGGACATCGAAGGCTGCTTTGACCACATTAATCATGGGTGGTGAATACGGTGAGGAGCTCCGGACGAAGCGATTGCTTTCCCAAATCGCGTATCGAACGGAGCTGACTTCGCTGTTCAAATCTCAGTCAGGTAACTGCGCGTTGTGCGGAACGGCCATCACCCGGGAAACAGGGTGGCATGACCATCACATCGTTTGGAAAACAAATGGTGGTTCTGACCTCCTCACGAATAGGGTGCTATTGCACCCCACCTGCCACACCAAGGTACATGCCTTAGGTGCTTCTGTGGTGAAACCGGCCCTCTCTAGGGCTTAAAATGGTCTTGGGACAGCCTAAATTAGTGTAAAATTTTCAGGCTTTGCTTAAGATTTGTTGTGCTTGAGCCGGATGCGGTGAAAATCGCACGTCCGGTTCTTAGGGGGATGGTCCAGTAATGAACTGTCCCTACCCGACTGCACTTGAATTTGCCTTTACTTGGCGCCGTTGCGGTTTGCGGCGACTGCCGACCCAGCTAATCGAGCCCTGATCAGCATGCAGAAAAGCACGATTTGGTATGTGTACGGGAAGGTGCTGGCGGTTCAAGTTTTTCTGATTTTGGGCGTCGCACTCGGAGTCTATCTGTTGGTGGGTAAGGCAGAGAGCGCTTCGACGCTGCTAGGCGGTGCGTCGATCTTGGTGGGAAACCTTGGCTACGCGTTTGTTGCGCGGCCATCGAGACTCACGTCGAAGTCAGGTAGCGGGGTGTTGTTCACCCATGTGTTGGCGCAGGCCACCAAGCTTTTCCTGGTGCTCGCGTTGATGTTGTTGTTGCTTTCGTCGAACCAGCTCGCAGCTGGCTGGTTCATCGCAGGTTTAGCCACAGCCCTAGCAGGGCATTGGCTGTCGTTAATGCTTGCGCGCTGAAGTCCCAAGTGCGTCAGACCCACTAGCTTTCGATCCACCATCATGGCCAGCTACAACTCCCCGACCGACTACATCTCGCACCATCTGACCAACCTCAAGGTGACAGTGGCGAGTGGTTGGACCATCAACCTCGATACGGTGGTCAATTCGTTCGTCCTTGGCGCCGTGACTTTTGGCATTTTGTTTATGGTCGCGCGCAGTATGACCGCCGGAGTCCCAGGACGCTTGCAAGCGGCGATCGAACTGCTCATCGAGTTCGTAAATAGCCAAGTTAAAGAGGTTTACCACGGCAAGAGCACCCTAGTGACCCCGATCGCGATCACCGTGTTTCTCTGGGTTTTGGTGATGAACTCCGTGAAGCTAATCCCGATCGACTGGCTCGCGTGGGTGACGCACTTGTTCGCCCCGTATTGGCGTCCTGTTCCAACCACGGACTTGAACACCACGCTCGCGCTTTCGCTCTCGGTCATCTTGCTGGTTATCGTGTTTAGCGTTCGCGCCAAAGGCGTGGGCGGCTACATTCACGAGCTGTTTTGCACGCCGTTTGGCTCAAATCCTCTGCTTTGGCCGTTCAATTTCGCCTTCCAGCTGATCGAGCTGGTATCCAAGCCGCTCTCTTTGGCGCTACGTCTTTACGGCAACATGTTTGCCGGTGAAGTGATCTTCCTCCTCATTGGTCTGCTCGGTGCGGTCGGTGTCGGAGGTGTCATCGTTGGCGGCTTCTTGCAAGCGGGTTGGGCAATCTTCCATATCTTGGTCGTGGCTCTACAAGCGTTCATTTTCATGATGCTCACAGTCGTCTACTTGTCGATGGCTGAAGAGCATCATTAATGCAGTTTTGGTTTGTTCTTTGATTAGTTAACTTCTGTCGTACGTACTCGAAAGGAAACAAAATGGAAAAGTTGGCAATGATCGCAATGGTTCAGGGTTACACCGCGATTGCAATCGGCATCATCATCGGCCTCGGCGCTATCGGCGCATGTATCGGCGTGGGTATCATGTGCTCGAAGTTCCTCGAGTCCGCTGCGCGCCAGCCTGAGCTCATCCCAACCCTGCAAGGCAAAGTGTTCCTGTTGCTGGGCCTGATCGACGCAGCGTTCATTATCGGCGTCGGTCTCGCAATGTTCTTTGCAACCGCTAACCCGCTGCTTGCTCCGCTGCGCTAAGCATCGGACGCCAATCTAAAGCGATCGTTACTGAGCATTCAGGGCATACAGGAAAGGTCCCGTCATGGATATCGGCGGAACATTAGTCGTGCAAGCCATCGGCTTCGCGATCTTCATCTGGTTTACGTGGAAATTTGTATGGCCTCCGATCAACGAGGCCATCGAAACGCGTCGCACGAAGATCGCTGAGGGTCTTGCCGAGGCTGAAAAAGGTAAGGCAGCGCTAGCCGAAGGCGAAAAGCAAAAAGCAGTCATGCTTAAAGAGGCGCGCGATCAAGCGGGCGAATTCAAGACATTGAATGAAAAGCAAGCTTTGGCGCTGATTGAAGAGGCAAAAGCGCAGGCAAAAGCCGAAGCAGACCGCATCATTGCTGCAGCGTACGCGCAGATTGAGCAAGAAAAGCAGAAGGCCAAGGACCAATTGCGCGAGCAAGTTGCTTCGCTGGCGGTCGTCGGCGCTGAAAAAATCTTGCAGCGTGAAGTCAATGCGCAAGCACACGCCGAGATGCTCAGCCAGTTGAAAGGTCAGCTCTAATGGCAGAGCTCACAACAGTCGCGCGCCCTTACGCCGAAGCGGCGTTTCGTGCGGCAGTCGAGGCCAACGCAGTAGCGGCATTTGCCGCAGCTCTCGGAGCGATGGGCGCGGCGGCAGCGAGCCGCGAAGTGGTGGCGCTTTTGGGCAATCCGAGGCTCACGGTGCAGGAAAAAGTTGGTGTGCTCACGGCCGCCGGCGGCAATGCAACCCCTGTGCTGGTGAATCTTGCAACGACCTTGGTTGAAAACGGCAAAGCGAGCCTACTGCCGTCCATCAGCGAGCATTTTTCTCGTCTTCAGCGTGAACACGATGGCGTGGTTAAAGCGGTGATCACTTCGGCGTTTGCGCTTTCCGATTCGGATAAGGCCGGTTTGGTGGATGCGCTTTCAAAGAAGTACGGCAAGAAAGTTGAGGCCGATGTGCGCGTTGATGCGTCGCTGATCGGTGGTGCGCGTGTGCAAGTTGGCGACGACGTGGTACACGCCTCTGTAAGAGACATGCTGGACAAGATGAAGCAATCGCTGGCGGCGTAATTGCACGTTCGGCGATTTTGACAAAGAGATCTTTTGAGTATTGGAGTGGGTATGCAGATCAACCCGGCAGAAATCAGTGAACTGATCAAGACGAAAATCCAAGCGCTTCCAGCGGCAGCTGAAAAGCGTTCGGAAGGCACCGTCATTTCCGTAACGGACGGTATTTGCCGCGTACACGGCTTGGCAGACGTCATGCAAGGCGAGATGTTGGAGTTTCCGAACAACACCGTTGGCTTGGCGCTCAATTTGGAACGCGACTCGGTTGGTGCGGTTGTGCTGGGTAGCTACGACCATATCTCCGAGGGCGACACCGTCAAATGCACGGGACGCATTTTGGAAGTTCCCGTCGGTCCTGAGTTGATCGGTCGTGTCGTCAATGCGCTCGGCGCGCCTATTGATGGCAAAGGCCCCATCAACGCCAAGATGACCGACGTTATCGAGAAGGTTGCGCCAGGCGTTATCGCACGTAAATCGGTTTCGCAGCCCGTGCAGACGGGCTTGAAGTCGATCGACGCCATGGTGCCGGTTGGTCGCGGTCAGCGCGAACTGATCATTGGTGACCGCCAAACCGGCAAGACCGCAGTTGCGATCGACACCATCATCAACCAAAAAGGCAAAGACCTCACTTGCGTATACGTAGCAATCGGCCAAAAAGCCTCGACCATCGCCAACGTGGTGCGCAAGCTCGAAGAGCATGGCGCGATGGCTTACACCATCGTCGTCGCATCGTCGGCGTCTGAGTCGGCTGCCATGCAGTACCTTTCGGCCTACTCCGGCTGCACCATGGGCGAGTACTTCCGTGATCGCGGTCAGGACGCCCTGATCATTTATGACGACTTGTCGAAGCAGGCGGTTGCCTATCGCCAGATTTCGCTGTTGCTGCGCCGTCCGCCGGGTCGCGAAGCGTATCCGGGCGACGTGTTCTATCTGCATTCGCGTTTGCTTGAGCGTGCTGCTCGCGTTAACGAAGACTACGTTGAGAAGTTCACCAACGGCGCGGTCAAGGGAAAGACAGGTTCGCTGACGGCATTGCCCGTGATCGAGACTCAGGCGGGTGACGTTTCTGCATTCGTGCCAACGAATGTGATCTCGATTACCGATGGCCAGATCTTTTTGGAAACGGACTTGTTCAACGCAGGTATCCGCCCCGCGATCAACGCCGGTATTTCGGTGTCCCGCGTCGGTGGTGCTGCTCAGACCAAGATCATGAAGCGTAAGGACACTGGCGCTGGCGTGCGCTTGGCGCTCGCGCAGTACCGCGAGCTGGCGGCTTTTGCTCAGTTTGCGTCTGACCTCGACGACGCAACCCGCAAGCAGCTTGAGCGCGGCAAGATGGTGACCGAGCTGATGAAGCAGCCACAGTACCAACCCATGCAGGTTTGGGAAATGGCGCTCATCCTGTTCGCCGTGAACAACAACTACATGGATGACGTTGACGTGAAGAAAGCGGCTGCGTTTGAGAAGTCGCTGCGCGAATTCATGAAGTCAAAGTACGCAGCACTCGTTGACTCGATGGACAAGAACGCCAATTTGTCCGGCGATGACGAGAAGGCGCTTCATGCTGCAGTAGCCGATTTCAAGAAAACCGGTGCGTACTAATCCTTAGTTGCCGCACTTCGTTGACTCACCGAGCAAGAGTTAGGTAATGGCCGGTTCAAAAGAAATTCGAAGCAAGATCAAAAGCGTGGAAAACACGCGCAAGATCACCAAGGCGATGGAGATGGTCGCCGCATCGAAAATGCGCAAAGCGCAGGATCGCATGCGGGCGGCGCGTCCCTATGGCGACAAGATTCGCAGCGTGACCGCGAACCTTTCGCACGCCAATCCCGAGTACCGCCACGTCTTTATGCAGAAGCGTACCGAGCTAAAGCGTGTCGGCGTGATCATGGTGACTTCAGACAAGGGCCTTTGCGGTGGTCTTAACACCAACGCCATGCGCTTGATGGTCAACAAGATCAAGGAATGGGAGGGTGCGGGCGCGAAAGTGCAGGGCACCGCCATTGGCAACAAGGGCTTCGGGTTCTTGCAGCGCTACGGTATTGACCTCGTTTCTCATGCGGTGGGTCTTGGCGATAAGCCGCACCTCGAGCAACTCATCGGACCGATAAAGATTCAGCTCGACCAGTTTGCCGAAGGCAAGATCGACGCGCTTTACCTCTGCTATACCAAGTTCATCAACACGATGCGTCAAGAGGCAGTCTGCGAGCAGCTGTTGCCGCTGTCCGGTGAAAAGCTCGGTGCACCCGATTCGACTTGGGACTACATGTATGAGCCGGATCCTAAGGCAGTGTTGGACGAACTCATGGTTCGTTATATCGAAGCGCTGATTTATCAGGCCGTTTCAGAAAACATCGCATCCGAGCAGTCGGCGCGTATGGTGGCGATGAAGGCTGCTTCGGACAATGCAAAGAAAGTCATCGGCGAGTTGAAATTGAGCTACAACAAAGCGCGTCAAGCGGCGATCACCAAAGAGCTTTCAGAGATCGTCAGCGGTGCTGCGGCCGTCTAACCAAAGAATTCAGAATCAATCTCTAGTCAGGTACGAATATGAGTACAGGAAATATCGTTCAGTGTATCGGTGCCGTGGTCGACATTCAGTTCCCACGTGATGCCATGCCGCATGTTTATGACGCGTTGACCCTCGTAGAAGACGGCCAAAAAAGCTTTGCCGAAAAGGGCCTCACGTTTGAGGTGGAGCAGCAGCTAGGTGACGGCGTAGTGCGTTGCATCGCACTCGGCTCATCCGACGGACTGCGTCGCGGCATGAAGGTCAAGGGCACGGGTGCGCCGATCTCGGTACCAGTCGGCAAGGGCACGCTTGGTCGCATCATGGACGTGCTCGGTCGCCCGATCGACGAGCAAGGCCCGATCGTCACCGATGAGAAGCGCGCGATTCATCAGCCCGCACCAAAGTTCGACGAGCTTTCGCCGTCAGTTGACTTGTTGCCTACCGGCATTAAGGTGATTGACTTGGTTTGCCCGTTTGCGAAGGGCGGCAAGATTGGTTTGTTCGGCGGTGCCGGTGTGGGCAAGACCGTCAACATGTTGGAACTGATCAACAACATCGCTAAGAGCTACGGTGGTCTGTCCGTGTTCGCGGGTGTTGGCGAGCGTACACGTGAAGGAAACGACTTCTATCACGAGATGCAAGAAGCAGGGGTTATCAAGATGGATAACCTCAACGATTCCAAAGTGGCCATGGTGTTCGGTCAGATGAACGAACCACCGGGTAACCGTCTGCGCGTTGCGTTGACGGGCCTCACGATGGCAGAACGTTTCCGTGACGAAGGCAAAGACATTCTGTTTTTCGTCGATAACATTTACCGCTACACCCTCGCTGGTACAGAAGTTTCCGCGCTGCTTGGCCGTATGCCATCCGCGGTGGGTTACCAGCCGACGCTCGCAGAAGAAATGGGCGTGCTGCAAGAGCGCATTACCTCGACGAAGACTGGCTCGATTACGTCGATTCAAGCTGTTTACGTGCCCGCGGATGACTTGACCGATCCTTCACCCGCAACGACGTTTGCTCACTTGGACGCGACGGTCGTGTTGTCGCGTGATATCGCCTCGCTCGGCATTTACCCGGCTGTGGATCCGCTCGACTCCACCTCGCGCCA
>JAJTHU010000179.1 GCA_021300055.1 Nitrosomonadaceae bacterium
GGCGCGGATTGGCTCGGTAGGCGTTGCGCAATCGGCTGTTGAAGTTCGCGTCGCCGATGCGGCGGGTAGTAGCTTGCCGGTTGGTGAGACAGGCGAAATCTTGGTGCGCGGCGATACCGTCATGGCGGGCTACTGGCGCAACCCTGGAGCGACCGCGCGTACTCTGCGCGACGGCTGGCTATGGACGGGTGACATGGGCGCACTCGACGAAGACGGCTTCTTGACACTTAAGGATCGTTCCAAAAACCTCATCATCTCAGGCGGCTCCAACATCTACCCACGAGAGGTTGAAGAGGTCTTGCTAAGGCATCCGAGCGTGCGTGAAGTCGCGGTCGTCGGACGCCCTGACCCAGAGTGGGGCGAGGTTGTCATCGCTTTTGTGGTGGCAGACCAAACTGCGCATGCGAATCCGGTCGATGCCGCCGCGCTCGATGCACTGTGCTTGGACCACATCGCTCGCTTTAAGCGGCCGAAGGAATATCGTTTTGTGGCGGCGTTACCAAAGAATAACTACGGCAAAGTGCTCAAGACCGAACTGCGTGCGGAACTGCAGAATCAAAAGCACACTCAATCGAACGGAGAAGCAGTATGAACACATCCCATCTCAAAGGGCGGCGCGCGCTGGTTACCGGCTCGCTACAAGGTATCGGCTTAGCGATTGCGGAATCACTCGCGGCTGAAGGAGCGAGCGTGATCTTGCACGGCTTGGCCACACCCGAGCAAATCGACGTTGCGCGTAAACGCGTGCTTGCAGCAGGCGCGAGCGATGTTGAGGTGTTTACCCACAATCTGCGCGACGAAAAGCAGGTCGAGCAGCTGATGGCGGATGTACTCGACCATGGCGCGCTCGATATCTTGGTAAACAACGCAGGTATCCAAAAAACCGCGCCAATTGCTGAAGTGGATGCAACGCTTTGGAACGACATCATCGCAATCAATCTATCCGCAGCGTTCCACACCATGCGCGCCGCCTTGCCGGGCATGATGGCGCGTGGCTTCGGGCGTGTCGTAAATATTGCGTCGGTGCATGGATTGGTGGCATCCGCCAATAAGGCACCGTACGTCTCAGCAAAGTTTGGTTTGGTCGGCCTGTCGCGGGTCGCAGCGCTCGAGGCAGCCAACGCGGGCAGCCGCGATACGGGTGGCGTCACGGTTAACTGCATTTGCCCGGGTTGGACGGAAACTTCCCTGATCGAACCGCAGATCTTGGCACGCGCCGCCGCCCAAGGTGGCGATCGCGATGCAGGTGTGCGTGATTTGCTCCGCGAAAAGCAGCCTTCGCAACGTATGTCGCGTCCGGAAGAGATTGGTGCGTTGGTCGCATGGCTCTGCCACCCGGTGGCCCACAACATCACGGGCGCTGCGATTCCGATCGATGGTGGTTGGACGAGTCAGTAGCACCCAGCCCGGGCAGGAACGCTGGCGGTACCCCTTGGCACACGCAGGACAGCAAGTGTGGCTAGAATAGCCGCATGACTGCTGACGAGAAGACCAATCAAATCGCAAGCTTGATCGCGCCACTGCATGCGCGTAGTTGGCAGAGTGCCTATCGCGGCATCATGCCCGATCACTTCTTGGACTTTGTGGTGGAAGGAGAGCGCTTGGCACACTGGCGTCGCCGGGTGCGTGAGCTTGAAGAGGGCAACGGCGAAATTTTTTTGGCGCGCCTCAATGACGAGCCGGTTGGTTTCTTGTGTATTGAAGCCAACGAGATGGCGGAGACCGGTATTGAGGGTGCGTACGTCAATAACTTGCACGTGTTGCCGCACCTAAAGCGTCAGGGCATCGGCACAGCGCTTTTGCAGCATGGCGCAGAGTGGGCGCGGCGTCAGGGCTACAAGTCAATGTTTCTGTTCGTCTTCGAAGACAACACCGCCGCACGCGCGTTTTATCGCGCGGATGGTTGGCACACGGTGGATCGCATGATGAGCGAGCTTCCGGGTGGCGCCCTTGCTGCTGAGTTGCGGCTCGTCAAGCAAATCTAATTCGGATCGAAATCAGCGTGGCCGAAGGGGATCTGTTTCAGTTTCCCGAAATTGCTGAAGTGCCCCTGACGCGGCCATTTACGTGGCTCAAGCGCGGCGCCGAGGATTTCCGCGCAGCGCCGCTCGCGAGCATGTTCTACGGCCTCACATTCGCGGTAATGGGCTGGGTGCTGCACGCTGTTTTTCAGCGAGCACCACAATACACAACGACACTGGCGATGGGCTTTTTGCTCGTCGGGCCGCTGTTGTCGATTGGCCTCTACGATCTTTCGCGCCAACGAGAAAGAGGCGAGGGCGGCGCACAAGGCAGGCGGCCTCGCCTGTTGCCATCGCTCACTGCATGGCGCGATAACCTCGGCGGCATTGGCATCTATGTGCTCATCCTCACGGTCGTGTTTTTGGTGTGGGGGCGTGCATCGCTGGTGACCTTCGCGCTGTTCGAGTCACGCGCCATGCCGTCGTGGGAAGCGTTTATGGCGCAGATGATCGCGATGAAGAACTTGGAGTTCGTATTCGCGTTCTTTGGGGTGGGGCTGATCTTTGCGTTGATCGTGTTCGTCTTCAGCGTGATCTCCATTCCGCACTTGCTCGCGGTGCGCGCAGACGCCGTCACCGCCGCGGCGGTGAGCGTGGTGGCGGTCACCAAAAGTACGCCGGCGATGATTCTCTGGGCACTTTTGGTCGTGCTGCTGGTCGTACTAGGGCTTGCAAGCGCGTTTATTGGCCTTATCTTCACCGCACCATGGGTTGGTCACGCCACTTGGCACGCGTACCGCGACATTGTTCGATCGGCCTAGTCTGGCTCCCTGCTGGTGCCACCCCAAGCGCCACCCCAAGCATCGCTATCGAAATAAGGTTCTCCAAATGAAAAAAAGCTGGTTTAGCCTCACCCTGATTGGGGCGCTCTTGACCTCGCTCGCCGCCGCGTTGTTTGGCGGCGCATTGTGGGCACAGCGCGAGCGGCCTATCGAGCCACGATCAGTCACGCCGCGTGGTGCGTTGCTCGAAGCTGAACGCGCCATGATTGGTTTGTTTGACGCCACCGCGCCATCTGTGGCTTACATCACCACGGAAAGCGAATATCGCTACGGCTGGTTTGGCGAGCAGGTCGGTGTGGCGCAAGGTGCGGGTTCCGGCTTCGTGTGGGACAACCAAGGCCACATCGTCACCAACAATCAC
>JAJTHU010000189.1 GCA_021300055.1 Nitrosomonadaceae bacterium
CCCACCTCGCTGAGCGATTAGCGGCGTAATTCTGCGCCGGTTCTTAGCTCATCGGGAGCCACACTGGCAGGACGTATCTTCCCCCCTCGAACCAACGAAGGGGTATGGAGTGAACGTCTTGAAGCCACATCTGCAAACAACTGTATTTACGCTTCTAGCTGCTGGCGAGAGCCAACGTGAGATCGAGCGCATCACTAGGATAGACCGGGAGACCATACGTAGCCACGCATGGTTATTCGATCGGGCAACTTGCGGAGGCCCGATACGTGCTCGCTCGTCGCCTGCTCGCCAAGATCGAAGATCTTCGCAATGACGCTTGCAAAACCCTCTTTAGGCAAGTTGTTTTGGATGAGGGCTGGGCGATTGAAGTTGATTGGCAAAATTTATTCAACGCAAAAAACTACCCTGCCCCTGCCGGATCACGCTACGCGGGTCGCCAACGGTTCAAGAAAAACTACTATGGCGCGATCATCGCGGATCTTAAGAGCAGCGGCGAAGAGTTTGATTGCCTCGTCGAAATTGACAAGCACGCCCGCGTCAAATCGTGGATTCGCAATCTTGATTTCGCGCCGGGCTTCGCACTCCCAACATCGCGTGGAAAGTTCTTTCCTGATTTCCTAGTTGAGCTGATCGACGGTACCGTGGTCGTTATTGAATACAAAGGCCAGCACTTGCGTTCTAACCCGTACGAAATTGAGAAGCGCGAAGTCGGTAGGCTCTGGGCGCGCGCAACGAATGGCAAGTGCCGCTTCGACTTTGTCTTTAAGAGCGGGGATAAGGGGGAGAGCCTTCCTGCCCAGATTGACGCATTGCTTCAATAGCTCGCGCGAGCTACATCCAGATGTCGTTCCGACCAACAAGTTCGCCTATCCACGGGCACTTCCAGGCATTTGCTTGGAGGCGCCCGTCAATGCTAGGGTTTGCCCTTAGCGACGAAGCCGCGCGACGAGCCACGGCGTGGCCCACAGCGCGACAAGCCCCAGCGGCATGAGGCCGCCTTGGAGGAGGTTGTAGTCTTCGAGGATGCGCGACCACGGCATGCCGAGTGCGCGGCCGAGGGTGATTTCGAAGGTGATGGTGAGGGCGACCCAGAGGGTGCCGATGGCATAAGTTGGATTGGGTGGAAAAGCAGATTCCTCGTCGCTTCGCTCGCTCGGAATGACAACGCTGGGTGATACGCGCTCGCGCCACATCCACCGATGCGTAAACCACGCCACCGCAAAGATGATCACCGCCCCGGTGAATACGCTGACCTGCCGCGCGGGAAAATCACCCATCAGGGGCACGAGCAGCAGCGTGCGCAGGGTGCCGTGGATCGATTCCGCGAGGATGATCAGCAGCCACACGGCCAACGCCCGGGCGAGCAAACGCTTATTCATGGGCCAATGCTAGCAGCGCGCCAAGTGAGAGGGAGAACTTGGATTCCACCTTGCAGGCCGCGCCGGCCTTTGCACAGGCCGGCCGTTTCGCGGGCGCGCCGCATGCGGCGCAAATTCCCCGCTCCACCCTACGCCGGAATGACAGCGTTTTTTTTGGGTTGGCTCTGCTCGAACGAACAGCAGATTCCTCGTCGCTTCGCTCGCTCGGAATGACAACGCTTCTTGTTGGGTTGGAGGGAAACGAACTTGGATTCCCGTCTTCACGGGAATGACAGCTATCTGGAGCGTCGCTACCCCCATTTCGTCGTGCCTGTCCCAAATCTGTCGCGAAGCGCGTGACCATTCTGGCGGGGTTGATAATCTGCCCAGCATTGCAACGTTTCGCCGCTCTGGCGCCCTATCGTGAAAACCAGCTTCTTCTTTTTCTTTCGCCTGTTCCTAGCTTGGGGGCTCGCATTTTTGTTGTTCCTTGCGCTCTGGTACACGGCGTTTGGCAGGATCTTTGGCAAGTTCGCGGAGTACTTCCACCTTGGCATGTGGCTCGTGTGCGTCGCGATCATCCTAACCATGGGCTCCTCGCATTTGCGTCGCGTCAGGCTAATCAGCCAGAAGGTTGATGCCGAAACGCTAGCGAATCGCCAGCGCCACTTCATTGAGGTTCCGTTAGACGCGAACGAGGCCTTTGAAATGATCGACGGCGCGATCCGCGAGCTGCCTGGCATCACCTCGGTAGAGACCACCAAAGATAGTTTGCAAGTACGAGCACGCGTGGCTAAGCCAGATTTCTACAAGGGCTCAAAGTCGCTGATCGGCGATTTGATTACCCACCCAGCGTTAGATAACAACTTGATTCACGTAACCGTTACGCCCCGCGAGGAAGTCAGCAGCATTCATCTCGTTTGCGAGCCAGAGGGCCGTGCGTGGATCGATTGGTTCTTGGTAGACGACGGAACGAACTTAGAAAACGCCGATTCACTCATGCGGGCAATCAGCCGTCGTATCGCTGCACGCCGTCGCGCAGAGGCGGCCAGTGTCACCGCGACCGCGACTGAGAAAGAACTAGTGGTTGCCAAGCTCGGCCTGCTGCACGCGCAAGTGGAGCCGCACTTTTTGTACAACACGCTCGGTAGCGCGAAGTATTTGGTGAAGTCGGACCCAGACAAAGCCGAGGCGATGCTCGATAACCTCATCACTTACCTGCGCAATTCATTGCCGCGCACCGATAGCGGCACCACCATGCTGGGCGATGAGCTTGAGCGTGTACGCGCCTACTTGGAGATACTGCAGTTCCGCATGGGCACACGTCTCACCATACACATTGACGTCGCCGATTCACTCAAGCCGATCGCGTTCCCCGCGATGATGTTGCAGACCTTGGTCGAAAACGCGATCAAGCACGGCCTCGAACCAAAATCCGGCGGCGGCAATATCTGGGTGATGGCGCGCGTGGACAACAATCAGCTCTCGGTAACGGTTGCTGACGATGGCTTGGGCCTCAACACACTCAACAAAGGCACCGGCATTGGGCTTAACAACATCCGCGAGCGGCTGAAGCTGAGCTACGGCGCCGATGCGGGCTTGAATCTGGTGTCGAATTTCCCGAGTGGTGTCGCGGCAACCATTACGCTGCCGATCATGGCCAAAACTGAATCAGCACAAAAGGCGAGCGCATGAGCACCACGACACAACCGGCTGACGCGCTCACCTGCGTCATCGCTGAAGACGAAGCGCTGTTTCGCGCCGCACTCGTCAAGCTGCTTGGTGAGGAATGGCCGGCGCTCAAGATCGTGGCCGCCTGCGAAGATGGTGCCGAGGCACTCGACGCCATCGCTGCAAACCAACCGCAGCTCGCGTTTCTGGATATCCGCATGCCCGGCCTCACTGGCCTTGATGTGGCTGCCGCGATCTCAGAGGTTTCACCGCAAACTGCGATTGTGTTTGTCACGGCCTACGATCAATACGCCATCGACGCTTTTGATAAGGGCGCCGTCGATTACTTGCTCAAGCCCGTGGACCCCGCGCGTTTTCGGACCACGGTGGCTCGACTGAAAGAGCGACTGCAACGCCCCGCAAACGATTCGGCGATTGACCCTGGGTTGTTGCAAGCGCTGATCGATAAGCTGGGCGGGCGTACGCAGGCCGCTGACGGAGAAGCACCACTGACGTGGATCACGGCGAGTGTGGGCCGCGAAACGCGGCTCATCAATGTGAGCGACATCATTTACATTCAATCGGACAACAAATACACCGTCGTGATGACGGCGGAATCCGAAGCGCTGCTGCGCATGCCGCTGACGGATATCCTGAAGCGCCTCGATAGCGGGCGCTTTCGGCAAATCCACCGCAGCACCGTGGTGAATCTGCATGCGGTGGCGGGCATCACGCGCGACGAATCAGGCCGCGGCACCATGCGATTGAAGGGCCGCCCCGAGACCTTGGCGGTGAGCCTTTCCTACATGCCTTTCTTCAAGAACATGTAGTCTGCGAGCCGTGGCGCGCAATCGACTGACTATCGACTTGCTTTCGACTTACTCTCGACTCACTCTTTAACTTGCGTATCTTGCTTGTTCTTGCGTTTGGCAACGACTACGAGCAATACGACGGCGACAACTACAACCAATCCAACCCAGATAAGCGGCAACCACATAGCGTGCTCCTAGCAATCGACGCTGCTTATTTTGCCTGCGAACGTGTCTAGGTACGAAAAAACGCGGCGGCGTTGGCCCTGAATCAGACCAAACGCAGCCGCGCTGGGGTGTGCTGCTGAGTGTGCCTAGTAGTTCAGGTTCACGCGATAGATCGCCGTCGTGCCGCTCACTTCGTTGCCAACCACGATGAGTGGCTGACCATTCGGTGAACGGTTGGCGGGGATGAACGTGAGGCCTTCGGCACCACGATCACCGGTGACACCCTCGCGCGTGTTCAGGTAGCTCACAAACACCACGGCTGCGGGGTTGCTAACGTCGTAGACCATCAGACCGCCGACGCGCTCCAAGCCGATGAACGCGAAAGTTTTCTTGCCGAACTTGGCCACCACCACGCCCTCAGGCTCCGGGCCCTTCGATGGGCTACGGCTGTCGAGAGTGTTGTTGTCGTGGCTGGCGTTGAAGTTGACGTTGGCCAGATTGGTGGTGCGGCGCTCAAGATCGTCACCGGAGTCATAGACACGGGTGATTTCGGTGTTCCAGATCGAGAACGAACGTGCGCCGAAGCTCCACAGTTCATTACACTGACCAAGAGCATTCTTGCCATCTCTGCCGCCATTGGGCGTCGTCGTGATGCGCAAGCGACCAAGGTTTGAGTCGAACAGCAAATTGGTGGCATCCGGGAAGACGCTCGGGTCTAGGCCGTTGGTGCAGTGCTGACGCACACGGGTCTCTTCGTTGAAGCCAGGCCAATCCGCGCGTGCATCGCCCTCGTTCGCAGTAAGCAAGTAGTTGGTGTTGTTGATGCGTGCGAATGCAATGGCGTCAGGCATGTACATGCCACGCACTGGCACGTTACGGATGTTGATGGCGGGCACACCGCTATTGGAGTTCGCGGTGCCGTCTTCGTCACTTGGGTCCATGCCCATGTTGGGGAGGTTATGGTCCTTGAAGCCGAGTGGACGCAGCGACGTGACCCGCGCCGTAGCGATGTCCACGATGGCAATCGCATTGTTCTCTTGCAGCGTGACGTATGCGGTGCGGCCGTCGTCGCTCACGGCGATGTATTCCGGTTCCAAATCTTGAGCGGCGCTTGCGTTCGGGCCATAAATGCGGATGCCCTGTGCACGCAGTTGCGTTTCCTGGCCGTTGAAGGCGCGGAAATCTGCTGTGGCGACGGTCGAGATGCCCGTGCGGTTCACGGTAATGACGCTAACCGAACCCTCCGGATCCAGTGATGTCGGCAATCCGTAGCTGTTTGGTTCGCCTTCATTTGCAACCAACACAAAGCGACCATCTGGCGTGAAGGTCAGCATGTCAGGCAGCGCACCGACTGGCACCGAGTGCAGGAAGCGCAGGTCCGAGGCGTTATAGAACGCGACGACGCCCGGGTTTGTCTTGGGGTTTGCTTCAATCGCCAACGCTACCAAGCCATCGTTCACGGCAACGCTGTTCACTGCTGCGCCGATTGCGGAAACGTTGATCACACCAACACGGGTCGGCGCGGCGAGATTGGCAATATCGAGCACGTCGACCGTGCCGTTGGCACCATTCACCACAAACAAGCGACGGCTGCCGGAGTCATACGCGGTAATCTCGGCTGCGCCAAGTGCGCCGCCCTCAAACGTGCCGATCTTCGTGAGCGAAACCGAGATCGGCGTTGGCTCCTCTAGCGGCGCGTTAAAGGAATCGCTACACGCGGCTAGCGCCGCGACTAAACCAATTGCAGACAGCGATGCTGCAACACGCGCATGAATTCGCTTCATTTGAAAACACTCCACCCGTTAATCGATTGTGACGATTATTGGGCGGCAATATGAAAGCGATGTGACAGCGCCGCGCCAGCACTGACGTGCTGGGTGGCATGGCCACCGCGCCGCGCCCGGATGGGCGCGGGGTGCCAACTAAGCGCTAACTACGCGCCAACTACGCGCTCGATAAACTAAGCAATAAGCTAGCTTTGTTCGAACGCCAAGCCACCGCCGTAGCTGGTGGTTTCTTGCGGCACGCCACCTTTGGTGACCTTGACCGCGCAGTACTTCAGCTCGGCGATTTTGCCGAACGGATCAAGCGCAGGGTTGGTGAGTTTGTTGGCTGCTGCTTCGTAGAACGCGAACGGGATAAACACTGCACCGACCGGCGTGCCTTCATCCGCACGCACCGTGATGCCGATCTCGCCACGGCGCGAGGCAACCGTGACATGCTCACCCGCCTTGACGCCAACCTTGCGCATGTCGATTGGGTTCATGCTCACCACGGCCTCGGGCTCGATGGCATCGAGAACACTCGCACGACGCGTCATGGAGCCGGTGTGCCAATGCTCCAACTGGCGACCGGTGATCAACACAAACGGATAGTCGCCATCTGGGCGTTCGTTGGCGGGGATGATGTCCGCTGGCACAAACTTCGCACGCCCTGATGCGGTGGGGAATTTCTCGATGAACACGACCGGTTGGCCGGGGTCGTTGTCGTCTTTACACGGGTAGGTCACTGACGATTCGCGGTTCAAACGATCCCAACTAATGCCTGAGATCGAGTTCTGGGCGATGTGCATTTCCTCATACACCGCCGCAACACCACTCTCTTCGCCGGGGTAGTTCCAGTCCAGGCCGAGACGTTGGGCCATTTGCTGGATGATCCACAAATCTTGCTTGGCTTCGCCCGGCACATCGAGCGCGCGACGGCCGAGCTGCACCATGCGGTCGGTATTGGTGACGGTGCCGGTTTTTTCCGGCCAGGCAGAGGCGGGCAGCACCACATCCGCGAGGTACGCGGTTTCGGTGAGGAAGATGTCTTGCACCACCAGCATCTCAAGGTTGGCGAGACCGGCGCGTGCGTGGTTGGAATCGGGGTCGGACATCGCTGGGTTCTCACCCATGACGTACATGCCCTTGATGCGGCCATCGCATGCGGCGTCCATGATCTCAACCACGGTGAGGCCGGGCTTGTTGTCGAGCTTTGCGTTCCAGATTTTTTCGAAGCGCGCGTGGTTCTCGGGGTTATCGACGCGCTTGTAGTCCGGGAACATCATCGGGATCAAGCCCGCATCGGATGCACCCTGCACGTTGTTCTGACCGCGCAGTGGATGCAAGCCCGAGCCGGGCTTGCCGACTTGGCCCGTCATGAGCGTAAGTGCAATCAAGCAACGCGCGTTGTCGGTGCCGTGCACGTGCTGCGAAATGCCCATGCCCCAGAGGATGATCGAGGCTTCGGATGTGGCGTACGCACGCGCGACTTCACGTAGCGTTTCGGCGGCGATGCCGCACAGCGGCGCCATTTTTTCTGGCGAGAAATTCTTGGCGTTCTCTTTGAGCGCCTCATAGTTTTCGGTGCGGTTTTTGATGAACTCTGCATCGACGAGGTTCTCTTCGATGATGGTGTAGATCATCGCGTTCAACATCGCCACGTCCATGTCTGGCTTGAACTGCAAGTAACGCCATGCGTGGCGATACAAATCGTTGCGGCGCGGATCGGCGACGATTAGCTTTGCATTTCTGTGCGCTGCGTTCTTGAGCCACGTGGCTGCGACCGGATGATTTGAGGTCGGATTGGCGCCGATGAGGAAGATGACTTCGCTGTTTTCAACGTCACCCACTTGGTTCGACACCGCGCCAGAGCCAACGCCTTCCAACAGCGCCGCCACACTCGATGCGTGACACAAGCGCGTGCAGTGATCGACGTTGTTCGATCCAAAGCCGACGCGCACCAGTTTCTGGAACAGATACGCTTCTTCGTTAGAGCCCTTCGCGCTACCGAAGCCTGCCAAAGATTTCGGGCCGCGCTGGTCGCGGATTTTCGCGAGCGTGCCACCAGCGAGATCGAGCGCTTCTTCCCACGTGGCTTCGCGGAACACGTCGCGCCAGTTTTCTGGGTCCATCACGAAGTTGCCGTTCTTCGGTACACCGGGTTTACGAATCAACGGCTTGGTCAGGCGTTGTTTGTGATGCGCGTAATCGAACCCGAAGCGGCCTTTCACACACAAACGCGATTGGTTGGCTGGACCATCACGGCCTTCGACGCGCACGATGGTGTTGTCTTTGACGTGGTAGGTCAGCTGGCAACCCACGCCGCAGTACGGGCAGACGCTATCGACCTTTTTGTCAGCGACAACTTCGTAGGCGTTCTTGGCTGGGGCCAACGCGCCCGTCGGGCACGCCTGCACACACTCGCCGCACGCCACGCAGGTTGATGCGCCCATCGGGTCGTCGAAGTCGAACACGATCTTCGAATGTGCGCCACGCATCGCGTAGCCGATGACATCGTTGTTTTGTTCTTCGCGGCAGGCGCGCACGCAGCGTGTGCACTGGATGCATGCGTCGAGGTTCACGCTCATCGCGGGGTGCGAAAAGTCTGGCTCTACCTTCTCTCGCGCAGAGAAACGAGACTGCCCCAGACCGAGACGCGTTTTCCACACCATGAGTTCGTTCTCGTGCGCCTTGAAGTTTTTCTCGGGGGCGTCCGCGAGCAATAGCTCCATGACCATCTTCTGTGAATGCACCGCGCGTGGTGATGCCGTGCTGACTTCCATGTTGTTGCTCGGGCGGCGGCAGCATGAAGGCGCCAACACGCGTTCACCTTTGATTTCGACGACGCATGCGCGGCAATTGCCGTCTGGGCGATAGCCGGGTTTGTAGCAAAGGTGCGGGATTTCTTTGCCGTGCTCTTTGGCGATTTCGATGAGGGTTTGGTCAGCGAATGCGGTGACCTTCTCGCCATCGAGGGTGAATTCGACGGTGGTGCGCTGTTCGAGGGGGATGGCGAGCATGTTCATGAGGCGTACTCCACTTCATCGCCGTCATTCCCGCGAAGGCGAGAATCTAAGTTTGCTTGAGATTGAGAATACGAAAATTGGATTCCCGCCTTCGCGGGAATGACAGTTTCTTTAATGCGTGCATTCATCACGAGACCTCATGACCAAAATGCTTCACCACACACCGTATCGGATTCGGCGCCGCCTGCCCCAGCCCACAAATCGACGCATCGGCCATCGCCTGCGACAGCTCTTCGAGCAATCCCGTGCGCCACTTTGTTTCCTCTAGCAACTTCACGGCCTTCTCCGTACCCACGCGACATGGCGTGCACTGGCCGCACGATTCGTCCGCAAAAAACTTCATGAGATTGAGTGCCGCGTCACGCGCTTTGTCATGGTTAGACAGAATCACCACCGCGGCGGAGCCAATAAAGCATCCGTGCGGCTGCAGCGTATCGAAATCGAGTGGGATATCGCCCATGCTCGCGGGCAAAATGCCGCCCGATGCACCGCCGGGCAGATATGCGTAAAACGTGTGGCCATCGACCATGCCGCCGCAGAACTCGTCGATCAATTCCTTAACGGTGATGCCCGCAGGCGCTAAGTGCACGCCGGGCTTTTTCACACGGCCGGAGACAGAGAACGAGCGCAAGCCCTTGCGACCGTTGCGGCCGTGACCAGCAAACCACGCCGCGCCTTTTTGCAGGATATCGCGCACCCAGTAGAGCGTTTCAAAGTTGTGCTCGAGTGTGGGTCGCCCGAACACGCCCACTTGCGCCACATACGGCGGACGCAGCCGCGGCATACCGCGCTTGCCTTCGATGGATTCGATCATCGCGGACTCTTCGCCGCAGATGTAAGCACCCGCGCCGCGGCGCAACTCGATCACGGGTAACTTGGCGCCTGCACTGCCCAGATGCCGCTGCATGTCGGCGATGGCTTGGCTGAGTAGCCCGCGACAGTGGTGGTATTCGTCGCGCAAGTAAACGTAGACGGCTTCGCAACCGACCACGTGAGCGGCGATGAGCATGCCCTCTAGGAAGCGATGCGGGTCGCGCTCGAGGTAATAGCGATCCTTGAACGTACCGGGCTCGCCTTCGTCGATGTTGACGGCCATGAGGCGTGGGCCTTGCTCGGCGCGCACGATGCGCCACTTGCGCCCTGCGGGGAAGCCCGCACCGCCGAGACCACGCAGGCCAGAGTCTTCCATGGTCTTGATGATGGCTTCGGTTTCGAGCTTACCGCCGACAACATCTTTGTAAAGCGCATAACCGCCCTGCGCCGCGTAGGCATCAAGGGTGACGGCAGCGGGTGCGTCTGCCGTGGGTGTAGGTTGATGCGCGCCGCCAGTGACAGCCTGCTTGACCGACTCCACACTGGCATGACCAAACGCGTTCTGCCCGACACAAACGGCGGGCGCTTCACTGCAGCGGCCAATGCACGGCGCGGGGATCACGCGCACTTCTTTGCCGAGGATGCCCGGCAACTTGGCGAGCAACTCGTCAGCACCGGCCATGGCACACGACAGCGTTTCGCACACGCGCACGGTGAGTGCTGCGGGCGCGGCATCGCCCTCTTTGACCACATCAAAGTGGTGATAGAACGTCGCGACCTCATAAACCTCGGTCTGCGAAATCTTCAACGCCTCGGCCAGCGCGTTCATGTGCGCGGCGGAGAGCTGGTGGTACTTGTCTTGGATAAGGTGCAGATACTCGATCAACAGATCGCGGCGGACCGGATCACCGGCTAACAGCGCAGCAATCTCAGCGCGCGCATCGGGATCAACTTGGCGGCCTTTGGGCGTGGGCCGCGCCTTCATCTTGCTGCGCACTTCTGCCAGCGGAATCGCAATCTGCGTGCGATCGTTCATCGAGAAACTCTCCAGTGGATTTTTTCTCGCAAGCCGGCCTTTGCTGGGCGACGCGACGAGCACCTCGTGCAGCGGCGTTAGCTCGGCGCGGCAACAGGCGATTTCTTGATTGTACGCAAGGATAGCGACAGCGCGTTGACGGCTACATGATGGGCGTCAACTGATTGACCTAGCGCAGCATTGATGCGGCGCGGCAAAGTGCCCAATTGACGGGCGTTTTTCAGGCAAAAACGCCTGAAACACCTCGTCAATACTAGAGTTTCACTTCTGTGAGATGGCGCTAGGCGCGCAGCGCCGTGAGCACTTCATCGAGCATCTTCTTGGCGTCGCCGAACAACATACGATTGTTGTCTTTGTAGAAGAGCGGATTGTCGACACCGGCGTAACCTGAAGCCATCGAGCGCTTCATGACGATGCTGGTCTTTGCTTTCCAAACCTCAAGCACAGGCATGCCTGCGATGGGGCTGGTCGGATCTTCCTGCGCCGCTGGGTTGACGATGTCGTTCGCGCCGATGACCATCACCACATCAGTATCGGGGAAGTCGTCATTGATCTCATCCATCTCCAGCACGATGTCGTACGGCACCTTAGCTTCCGCGAGCAACACGTTCATGTGGCCCGGCATACGACCTGCCACAGGATGAATACCGAAGCGGATGTTGATGTTCTTCTCGCGCAAGGTCTTGGTGATTTCGTAAACCGTGTGCTGCGCTTGCGCGACCGCCATGCCGTAGCCCGGCACGATGATGACCGACTTCGCTTCGCGCAGAAGTTCGGCTGTCTCTTGTGCGGAAACAGCAGACACCTCGCCTTGTGGCTCTGCGGCTGCGCCACCCGCTGCGGGTGCACCGCCGCCGGAGCCGAAGCCACCTGCGATCACGCTAATGAAGTTGCGGTTCATCGCTTGGCACATGATGTACGACAAAATCGCGCCGCTCGAACCCACCAGCGCGCCAACGACGATGAGCAAGTCATTGGACAACATGAAGCCTGTCGCCGCCGCAGCCCAGCCAGAGTAGCTGTTGAGCATCGACACCACGACCGGCATATCCGCGCCGCCGATCGCCATGACCATGTGGATGCCGAAGAGTAAGGCGATCACGGTCATGATGAGCAGCGGCATCATGCCTGCATCGATCGTTTTGGCGCCCAAGAACTGTGCGCCCACACCGATAACGACGAGCAACGCGACCAAGTTCAGCCAGTGGCGCGCCGGGAGCAACAACGGCTTGCCGCCAATCTTTCCTGACAACTTGAGGAATGCAATGATCGAGCCGGAAAACGTTACGGCGCCAATCAGGATGCCGATGTAAACCTCTACGTGGTGAATCGTCTTTTCGACCGACGTGAACTGCGCAGAGGAAGCCGGATCGATATAACTCGCAAAACCCACCGCGCATGCGGCCAAGCCGACTAGCGAGTGCATCAACGCCACCAACTCAGGCATCTGCGTCATCTGCACCGTGCGCGCGGCGTATAGACCGATGCCGCCGCCGACCACCATGGCGCCGATGATCCATGCAATGCCGGCAGGCGTGACCGAAGGCCCAAACACCGTTGCAAGCACGGCAATGGCCATGCCGAGCATGCCGTAGAAGTTGCCGCGTCGTGCGGTTTCAGGATGTGAAAGACCGCCCAAGCTCATGATGAAGAGCATGATGGCGGCAATGTAGGCGACCGTTACCAAACTAGAAGACATGTCAGACCTTTGTGCAGAAACTATCTGGGTTGCTCAAACACCCTGCCAATGAAGTGGTCAGGCACCGTTGCGAGCGGGCGAAATTGCCGACGAGGAGCGGACGCGTACAAGTGGTACGCCGAGCACCGGCGTGAGCAAGTTCGTCCGCGCAGTAGGTGGATGGCCGCTTCATTTTCTGAACATCGCCAGCATGCGGCGAGTCACTGCGAAACCACCGAACATATTCACTGCCGTCAGCCCAATCCCCACCAACGCAATCCAGCGTATCAGTTCATCGGGTCGCGAGATACCTGGCACAGCGGGCGGTGCAATTTGCACCAACGCGCCAATCACGATGATCGACGAAATCGCGTTCGTCACACTCATCAGCGGCGTATGCAACGATGGCGTGACGTTCCACACCACCATGTAGCCAACAAAGCACGCCAGCACGAACACCGTGAAGTGCCCGAGGAACGCGGCCGGTGCATTTGCACCGATAAACCAAAAGAGCCCCGCCGCAACCGCAAACATGATGACGAGGGTTTGCGTCGCCATCGGTTCGCTCGATGCGCCATGGCCATGGGCCTTTTTGGCGGCAACCGGCGCGGCAGCGGGCTTGGGTTCGGGTGCAGGAGGCAGCTTCGGTGGCGGCGCAGGCCACGTCACCGCGCCATCCTTAATCACGGTCAAACCACGAATGGCGTCGTCTTCCATGTTGACGTTGATGACGCCGTCTTTGGTCTTGCACAGTTCTTCAGTCAAGCGGAATAGGTTCGTGCCGTAAAGCGTTGAAGATTGCTTGGCGAGTCGGCTCGCAAGGTCGGTGTAGCCAACGATGGTCACACCATGCTTCACCACAGCCTTGCCGGGCTCGGTCAGCTCACAGTTACCGCCCTGCTCAGCGGCCATATCCACAATCACACTGCCCGGCTTCATCGACTGCACCATCTCGGCGGTGATGAGCTTCGGTGCGGGTTTGCCTGGAATCAGCGCGGTGGTGATGATGATGTCAACCTCGCGCGCCTGCTGCGCATACATCTCGCGCTGCGCTTGCTGAAAGCCTTCGCTCATCACCTTGGCGTAACCACCGCCGCCACTGCCCTCTTCGGCGTAATCGACCTTCACAAACTCACCGCCAAGTGACTTCACTTGGTCCGCGACTTCGGCGCGCGTGTCGTTAGCGCGCACGATCGCGCCCATGCTAGCGGCGGTACCGATCGCGGCGAGACCGGCCACACCTGCACCGGCGATAAAGATTTTTGCGGGGGGTACTTTGCCAGCCGCCGTGATTTGACCATTGAAGAAACGACCGAACACGTTGGCCGCTTCGATCACTGCGCGATAACCGCTGATGCCCGCCATCGACGTGAGCGCATCCATCTTTTGCGCGCGCGACAACATGCGTGGGAGGCAATCCATTGCCAACACATTCACCTTCTTGGCAGCGAGCGCCTGCATGAGCTCGGGGTTTTGCGCGGGCCAGATGAACGAGATAAGCGTCTGCCCATCTTTCATGAGCGCAGCCTCGTCCATTGTTGGCGGACGCACCTTAAAGACGATATCGGACGCAGACCACAGCGCAGCTGCATTCGGCTGCACGGTGGCACCGGCGGCAGCAAACATTTCGTCGCTCACATCCGCGCCGACTCCGGCGCCACTCTCGACGGCAATCGCAAAGCCGAGTTTTTTCAGCTTCTCGACCACCTCGGGCACGGTGGCCACGCGCTTTTCGTTCGGAAAAACTTCTTTCGGAACACCGATCGTCAGTCCCATTTTTTTCTCCATTTAGGGGCTATTTACGGGTTACATGTCGGCCCATGGCCGCGCTGCCGCAAGTTGCCGGTGAGTCTAACACCCAGCGTCCGCTTGAGTGGGGCTACATAGGAGGAAAGCGCTGTTTACAACGGCAGTTGCCGAGCCTGTGTCAACTTTTCGAGACGCGCGCCGCCCTTGCCAAACGCGATGACCTTAAAAAACTCGCCCATCTCGGCAGGCGACAGCAAACGCTGCACCTGATTGGTTATGGCCAAGTAGCGCTGTGCATCGCTGGGGTCATGGCGGCTGATGGCATCCGTGATGCCCGCTGCGAGCAAGAAGTTGGCCTGGGTGCAGTACCCCAGCAACTCCGCGCCAGATGCGATACCGGCCTCGGCCACGTCGGTGAAATCGACATGCGCGGTGATGTCCTGCAACCCTGGATAGCGGAATGGGTCGGTATGCGCGAAGTGGCGATAGTGGCACATCAAGGCGCCTGTAATCCTCGATGGATGGTAGTACTCGGCGCGACGGAAGCCGTAGTCGATCCACAGCGCCACACCTGTTTCGATCGCATCGTTCACCGCGCGCACTAATGCGCCGACCTGCGGCGCGAACTCGGTCAGATAGCCTTCTGGTGGTGCGTGACCAAAGCAATCCGCGTTGACTTGCGACACCATGGCTTGCACGTCTGCGGGCAGCGCGGGGACGTCCTGCCAAACAAACTGATCATCACGCAGTGCAACCCCGCGCTCAAAGATCCAACCGGCGCCAAAGGTCACTAAATGTACCGGCACGACATCGAGCACTTCGTTCGCGATCACCGCGCCGTGGAGCTTTTGCGGTAACTCGCTTATCCACTCACAGCGATCCGCAAGTTCCGGTGCCAGCGTCGCGAGCTTTTGCTGCTGACGCTCGCGTAGATCTGCAGACACTTCAAGCAACAAATAGCGCTCGGGCAACGCATCGAGTTGCGCGAGGGCCTGCAAAACGTCGAACGCGAGTTGCCCAGAGCCGGGACCAAGTTCGAGGACCACGCCACCCGTCTCGCGGACGGTCGGCGCAATGCTGCGTGCAATGCACTCGCCAAACAATGGCGAAATTTCGGGCGCAGTGACGAAATCGCCAGACTGGCCGAATTTGCGCGCGCCAGCCGCGTAGTAGCCCAACCCCGGCGCGTAGAGCGCACGCGCCATGAAATCCGAAAATGACAGCCAGCCATTATTGGCGCGGATCGCCTCGCGCAACATCGCCGCGCAGGCCTCACTATGGGCGAGTGCGTCCGCCTCGGGGACGGGTAGCGAATCGGCGTGTGAAGCGTTGATCGGCGGGCGCATCGGTCGTCGGCGTCGAACCGCAAATCGGACAAGGCCGCTCAGGGCCAGAACCGGCGGGCGACGCGGGGCTCTCGGATAAAATCGCATTATGTCAGCCCACTCTGAAAAATCCGTCCTCGTGACAGGTAGCGCGCGCCGCGTTGGCGCCGCGACCGTGCGCGCGTTGCACACCGCAGGTTGTCGGGTTGTTATTCACTGCAACCACTCGCGCAAAGACGCAGAGGCCTTGGCTGCCGAACTCAACGCGAGCCGCGCGAAGTCGGCATCAGTCGTTCAAGGCGATCTACTCGCCAACAATGCTTTAAAGGGCTTGGTCGATCAGGCACATTCTTGCTTTGGGCGGCTCGACGGCCTCGTGAACAATGCGTCGATGTTTCGCGCCACGCCCATGGGCCAAATCGACGAAGACGATTGGCTGGAACTGATGGGCTCCAACTTGAAAGCACCGTTGTTTTTGTCGCAAGCGGCAGCAGGGTATCTGCGGCACACGGGTGGCGCCATCGTCAACATCATCGACATCCACACCGAGCGGCCACTGCGCCACTTCGCGGTCTATAACGCCGCCAAGGCGGGGCTCGCCGGCTTGACGCGCTCGCTCGCGCTCGAACTCGCGCCGCAGGTACGCGTAAACGGTGTTTCGCCCGGCGCCATCATTTGGCCAGACACGCCCGGCAGCGAAGCTGATTACCCACCGGAAGAACGCGCGCGCATCATCAGCCAAATTCCGCTGAACCGTGTCGGCAGTGCTGAGGACATCGCGGGTGCGGTGAAGTTTTTGCTCTTGGATGCTCCCTATGTGACTGGGCAGATACTCGCGGTCGATGGCGGGCGGGAGTTGGCGCTATGACGGATCACATCGAAGCCGCAAACCCCGTCTCGACGCCAGCCTCGGCGCTGGCCTCTGCCCCGATATCGGCCCGACAGCAGGTCGAGAACAACAAGCTCGCCAAGCGCCTGCGTCGCCAAGTCGGTGAGGCGATCGCCGACTTCAACATGATCGAGGCGAACGACCGCGTCATGGTGTGCTTGTCAGGCGGCAAAGATAGCTACGGCATGCTCGATGTGCTGTTGAACTTGCAGCAAAAGTCGCCGGTGCCGTTTGAAGTCTTCGCATTCAACCTCGATCAGAAGCACCCGGGCTATCCAGAGCACATCCTGCCCGAGTATTTGAAGGGCTTGGGTATTCCGTTCCGCATTGAAGAGCAGGACACCTACTCCACCGTAAAACGGGTGATTCCCGAAGGCAAGACGATGTGTTCGCTGTGCTCTCGCTTACGCCGCGGCGTAATCTATCGCGTTGCCAGCGAGATTGGCGCGACCAAGATTGCGCTGGGCCATCATCGCGATGACATTATCAACACGCTCTTTCTCAACATGTTCTTCGGCGGCAAGCTGAAGACCATGCCACCAAAGTTGGTTTCCGATGATGGCAAGCACTTGGTAATTCGTCCGCTTGCGTACGTTGAAGAGCGCGACCTTGAGGCCTATGCGGAATGGAAGCAGTTTCCGATCATTCCGTGCGATTTGTGCGGCTCGCAAGACAACTTGCAACGACAGCAAGTTAAGTTGATTTTGCGCGAGTGGCAGCGTAAGTTTCCGGGACGGATCGAGAACATCTTTCGTTCGATGCAAAATGTGGCGCCCTCACACCTGCTCGATCGTGGGCTTTACGATTTCAACAAAGTGCATCGTGATGGGGTCGCCAGCGAAGACGGCGATAAGGTCTTCGACCCAGAGTCGTTTGCGGACGCAGCATCAGTTGCGCCGTCAGCGGACGACTTACCTCAGGCGCAAGTCATCCGCTTCAAGTAGTGCCCGCGCGCAGGTGGCCGCAGGTGGCTCTAGGCAGCCTGCGCTTGGCGCTCGTCTTTGCGCTTGGCGAAACGCACGATCATCCAAACGAACAGGATAGGCACGGCGAAGAAGGCGGCCAGCGGCAGCACTGCAAACGCGAGACCGACGACGACCGCTAAGATGGCAATCATCAAGACCATCGCCAGCACACCCGCCAACAGCAAGCCCGTTCCAGCGAGCACCACAACTACGATCACCGCTGCGAGCATCACAGCTGGGATGGCAATCATCCAGCCGAGAACGCTATCTGACATATCTTCGTTGAAGATCATGACGTGCGAGCCCCAGTCGTTGGCGCTATGCGCGTAAGCCAGTAGCGCGGAAAGCCCCACCAGAACGACGACGCCAAAAAGCATCCAGAGCAAGAATTTTTGTAAGCGAGTAAGCGGTGCCATGTTGATCCCCTTTCGTGAGATGTCGCCCTCTTTCAGGTGAGGGCTCGATCAAGGTCGTCTCGGTGACGACAGGCACATTCTGCAAAGCGAAAAGCCCGCCGCAAACGGCGGGGTGACGAAATGCAGAAAGCAGGGTGCTATCCCTGCTGGGGGGCGACGTACTGCGGGGGCAGCGGCCCCGCGAATCGAGTGAGGGGGGGGGGAGGGCCGCCCGCCGCGTGATGGCTGTCGCTAGGCGGCCTGCGGGTTCACTCTGGCAAACGTACCGGCCATTTTGTTGAGCGCGTTGAGGTAGGCCTTGGCCGACGCCACCACAATGTCCGTGTCCGCACCAATGCCGTTAACCACGCGCCCGCCCTTGGCGAGCCGCACGGTGACCTCACCCTGGCTGTCGGTGCCTTCGGTGACGTTGTTAACCGAATACAGCAATAGTTCAGATTCGCTCTTCAGCACACTTTCGAGCGCCTTGAACGTCGCATCGACGGGGCCCGCGCCTTGCGAGCGGCACTGCACCTCGCGGCCACGGTCGGTGATGGTGAGTTCTGCGTAGGGTTGCTCGCCGGTTTCGACGTGTGCCTTGATCGACACCAGGTGGTACTGCTCGACCTCGGGTGTCACCGCCTCGTCGGAAACGATGGCGTGCAGGTCCTCATCGAAGATCTCGGACTTCTTGTCGGCGAGTTCCTTGAACTTTTTGAACGCCGCATTGAGCGCGACTTCGCTCTCCAACTCGATACCGAGTTCCTTCAGACGCTCGCGAAACGCCGAGCGACCAGAAAGCTTGCCGAGGGTGAGTTTGTTGGTATGCCAGCCAACATCTTGGGCACGCATGATTTCATAGGTTTCGCGATGCTTCAGCACGCCGTCCTGATGGATGCCCGACTCGTGCGCGAATGCATTCGCACCAACGACCGCTTTGTTTGGCTGGACGGGGTAGCCGGTGATCGTTGAAATGAGCTTTGATGCGGGAACGATCTGCGTCGCGTCGATGCGCGTTTCGACACCGAAGTAATCTTTGCGCGTGCGCACTGCCATGACGATTTCTTCGAGCGACGCGTTACCAGCGCGTTCGCCCAAACCATTGATGGTGCATTCAACTTGTCGCGCGCCTGCCTTCACTGCGGCCAGCGAGTTGGCGACAGCCATGCCGAGGTCATTGTGGCAGTGCGTGGACCAGACGACCTTGTCAGCGTTGGGAACACGCGACAGCAACTCGCGGAAGCGCTCTCCCCAAAGCTCGGGCACCGAGTAGCCCACCGTATCAGGCACGTTGATCGTCTTGGCGCCCGCGTTGATGACGGCTTCAAACACGCGACACAGAAAGTCAATCTCGCTACGCACGGCGTCTTCTGCTGAAAACTCAACGTCGTCGGTGAAGGTGCGCGCAAATTTCACTGCATCGATCGCGCCGCGCAATACCTGATCGGGCGTCATGCGCAGCTTATGCTCCATATGAATCGGCGAGGTCGCAATAAACGTATGGATGCGACCGCGTGCTGCCGGCTTAATCGCTTCACCGGCCTTCTGGATGTCTCCTGCTTGGGCGCGTGCGAGCGAGCAGACCGTGGAATCCTTTACCGCCGTTGCCACGGCATGAATCGCTTCGAAGTCACCCGGGCTCGCCGCCGCAAAGCCGGCCTCGATCACGTCAACGCGCATGCGCTCTAGCTGCTTGCCGATGCGAACTTTTTCTTCTTTGGTCATGGATGCGCCAGGGCTTTGCTCGCCGTCGCGCATGGTGGTGTCAAAAATGATGAGCTGATCCATTGCCGTACTCCAAATTCTTCAGGTAGTTCTAACCGAACAAAACGAACGCCGTTGACGTCTCTCGCCGCTTAGCGCGGGGGACGGAACACAATTAACAAGGAGGGGGTGGGTTATTTTTGCGCGGGGAGCGCAAGCAGCAGCGACGCCGACAGCGAGCCAATAAGGTTGGCGGCGCGTAGCGTGATCAGAGCAAGAATTTGCTGGGCTGCGAACATGAACTTAATATAGCGCAGGCGCTGCAACGCCGCAATGGGCGTAACAGCTCAGGTCGTTGATGGCGGCTTAGGAGGATGATGCGACGGAGGGTTGTAACCACGCGCCAAGCGAATACCTGCGAGCACATAGCCCGACAACGCGTAACAGACAAACAGCCCGAACAACACGTGAGACGGCTGAATCGAGATCAACAAGTAGCCGACGACGATTGCCGGAATCACCCAGAACGGCACACTGCGGCGCAGGTTGAAATCTTTGCCGCTGTAATACGGCACGGTCGAAATCATCGTGATGCCCGCGAACACGGCCATGGCCCACGCATACCAACCCACATCGCCGCCCTTCACGTGCCACTCATTGAGCACCCAAATGAGGCCTGCCATCAAGCATGCCGCTGCCGGACTGGGCAGTCCTTGAAAGAATCGCTTATCGACGACCCCGATATTCGTATTGAAGCGCGCCAAACGGAGCGCGGCACAAACGCAGTAAACAAACGCCGCAATCCATCCCCACTTGCCGAGCGGTTGCAGCGCCCACGAGTACATCACCAATGCCGGCGCGGCACCAAACGAAACCATGTCAGATAGCGAATCGAGTTGCGCGCCGAATTCACTGGTCGTGCGCGTCATGCGCGCCACACGGCCGTCGAGGCCGTCTAGGACCATCGCCACAAAAATGGCAATACAGGCGTTTTCAAATTTGCCATCCATGCCTTGCACGATCGCGTAGAAGCCGGCGAACAGTGCAGCGGAGGTAAACAGGTTGGGCAGGATGTAAATGCCCTTGCGGCGACGCTCCGCGTCGAGCAACCCTTTGCGAATTTTGGGCAATGGCGAGTTCATGGCGATATTGTACGCGTGGCGGGCCAGCGCTTAGCCAACGTCGCTCGCAGCTGCGACAGCGCTTCCAACTTGGTTTCTCATTGCGTCCCCCATGCACTCGCCCATTCGTATCGGACGCGTAGGCGCCCAATCCGCATTAAAACGAATCGTATTCTTGGGCCAGAGCATGACCACCGTGGAGCCGAGCAGGAAGCGCCCCATCTCGTCGCCTTTCTTCAGCACGATGTTTTGACCGGCATAGCTGATATCGACAATCCTGCCGGGGCGCGGCGGATTCACCACGCCATGCCAGACAGTGGCCATCGAGCCAACGATGGTCGCGCCCACGAGGGTATTCACAAACGGGCCGTAAGGTGTGTCGAACACACACACGACGCGCTCGTTGCGGGCAAACAAGCCGGGCACGCCGCGCGCGGTGGTGGGGTTCACCGAAAACAACTCGCCGGGCACATATATCATGCGCGTTAGCGTGCCATCGCAGGGCAGATGTATGCGGTGGTAATCCTTGGGACTCAAGTAGAGCGTGGCGAATTCGCCGTCCGCAAATTGCTCTGCGAGCGATGCATCACCGCCAACGAGTGCACGCGTGCTGTAAGCGTGGCCCTTCGCCTGAAAAATCTGGTCGCGTTCAATGTGACCGAACTGGCTGATTGCGCCATCGACCGGGCACAGGAAATCCGCGTTTGCAAACGGCCGCGCGCCGGCGCGCAACGGGCGCGTGAAGAACTCGTTAAACGTCGGATACGCTGAGATGTCCGGGTTCGCCGCCTCAGTCATGTTGACGCCATAGCGCTTCACGAACCAACGGATAACGCTGGTGGTGAGCGCGCCACCCTGCGCGCCTGCGGCCTTGCCCGCGAGTTGCGTCAGGAGTTGCTTAGGGAGGACGTATTGCGGAAGAACCTTGAGACGATCAGACACACGTAGCTTTCGGGGGGTGAGGGCCACATTTTAGTTGAGATGCCATCCGGCGGCTTGCTACGCCCAAATGCAAAGTGCCCGATTGACGGGCACTTTGGGACAAAAACGCCTGAAACAGCGCGTCAGTGCTGGGGTTTGCCAATCGCGCTGCGCTGCTCTCGCGCTCTTGGACAGCATGACCATAACTTGGACCTGGCCCGGCGCAACCCTTGTGGTTGTGCGCCGGGGTGACGTATCTGTTACCAATCGCGCTACGCTGCTCTTGCGCTCTCGGACAGATACGTCAGTTACGCGTTTGGTCGACCAGCTTATTCTCTTTGATCCACGGCACTTTTGAAGGGAATTCGCGGAGCACTGCTCCGCGCCTTCAAAAGCCCAAGCGCCATGCAGGGCGCGCGGAGAGTGGATTTAGTTTCGGCTTTGGTCAACCAGCTTGTTCTTTTTGATCCAAGGCATCATGCTTCTCAGCTTCTCACCCACCTCTTCAATCGGATGCTCACGCAGCAAGCGACGGCGCGCGGTAAGTGTCGGTGCACCAGCCTTGTTTTCGAGGATGAATGACTTGGCGTATTCACCGGTTTGGATGTCGCGCAAGATCGCCTTCATTTCGCGCTTGGTTTCTTCGGTGATGACGCGAGGCCCGCTCACGTATTCGCCGTACTCGGCGTTATTCGAGATCGAGTAGTTCATGTTGGCGATACCACCCTCATAGATCAGATCGACGATGAGCTTGGTCTCGTGCAAGCACTCAAAGTACGCCATCTCAGGTGAGTAGCCAGCTTCGACCAAGGTCTCGTAGCCTGCCTTGATGAGTTCGACGATACCGCCGCACAACACGGCTTGCTCGCCGAACAAATCGGTCTCGGTCTCTTCGCGGAAGTTGGTTTCGATCACGCCACCGCGCGAACCGCCGTTCGCCTTCGCGTAAGAGAGCGCCAAGTCTTTAGCTTTGCCGGAGTTATCGCGCCAAACGGCGATAAGCGATGGCACGCCACCGCCCGCAACATACGTGGAGCGCACCAGGTGACCGGGGCCTTTCGGCGCGATCATGATGACGTCGAGGTCTTCGCGCGGCGAAACCACACCGTAGTGAATATTGAAGCCGTGCGCGAACGCCAGCGCGGCACCCTTTTTGATGTTGTCGTGGATCTCGTTCTTGTAGACCTCACCGATGTTTTCATCGGGCAACAGGATCATGACGACATCGGCTGTCTTCACTGCATCCGAAACCTCAGCGACTTTTAGGCCTGCCTTCTTGGCCTTGTTCCACGACGCGCCGCCTTTACGCAAGCCAACCGTCACTTTGACGCCAGAATCATTGAGGTTCTGTGCGTGCGCATGTCCCTGCGAGCCGTAACCAACGATGGTTACTTTCTTACCCTTGATGAGGGAAAGGTCGCAGTCTTTGTCGTAATACACTTTCATTGATTTCTCCACATAGTAATGCTGCTTAACTCTGAACTTGGATCCGTTACGCCCGAAACGCGAAGCTTAGCGAGCTCAAGCCTTAACAATCCATTCGCCGCGCCCCAATCCACACGCACCCGTGCGGACGGTTTCAAGGATGAGGGAACGGTCAATCGCATCGAGAAACGCGTCGAGCTTGTCGCCCGTACCGGTTAGCTCGATCACGTAGGTCTTTTCAGTGAGGTCGATCACGCGCGCGCGAAAAATATCCGCCGTGCGCTTGAGTTCCTCACGGTCTTTGCCAACCGCGCGTACCTTCACCAACATCAGTTCACGTTCAACATGCTTGCCTTCGTTG
This sequence comes from Nitrosomonadaceae bacterium, assembly GCA_021300055.1. Taxonomy (GTDB): domain Bacteria; phylum Pseudomonadota; class Gammaproteobacteria; order Burkholderiales; family Usitatibacteraceae; genus UKL13-2. The sequence goes on from JAJTHU010000189.1 coordinate 23,178, forward strand.
AGATCGACGATCTTCACGACATCGACAAGCTTGTTGACCTGTTTGGTGATCTGTTCGATGACGTCATCCGAGCCGGTGGTGACGATGGTCATGCGCGACAGAGTGGCGTCTTCCGTCGGGGCGACCGTTAGCGACTCAATGTTGTAGCCGCGCGCAGAGAAGAGTCCGGCGACACGAGAGAGGGCGCCGGATTCGTTTTCTAGGAGGAGCGATAGGATGTGGCGCATCACAGATCCTCGGCCAAAATCATTTCACTGATTCCTTTGCCTCCCGGCACCATCGGGAAAACGTTCTCCTTCTGGTCGGTGATGAAGTCCATGAACACGAGGCGCTTCTTCAGCGCAAACGCTTCCTTCAACGCGCCTTCAACATCACTCGGTTTTTCGATGCGCATACCGACGTGGCCATAGGCCTCGGCTAATTTCACAAAATCCGGCAACGCGTCCATGTAGCTTTCAGCGTGACGATTGCCGTGGAAGAAGTCCTGCCACTGACGCACCATGCCGAGGTAGCGGTTGTTGAGCAAGATGACTTTCACGGGCAAATCGTATTGCTTGCACGTTGATAGCTCTTGGATATTCATCTGGATAGAGCCCTCCCCCGTAATGCACGCGACATCTGCGTCGGGGAAAGCAAACTTGCAACCCATGGCGTACGGTAGACCCACACCCATCGTGCCCAAGCCACCAGAGTTAATCCAGCGGCGTGGCTTATCGAAGCCGTAGTACTGCGCGGCCCACATTTGATGTTGGCCCACATCGGACGTGACGAATGCGTCGCCCTTGGTCACTTCCCAGAGCTTCTGCACCACGTACTGCGGCTTGATAACGCTCTCGGAGTACTTGAACTTGAGGCAATCCTTAGCGCGCCATTCCTCAATCTGCTTCCACCAGTCGGTGATCGGGTTTGGCTTTTGCTCTGCTGTTTTGAGCAAGCCGAGCAATTCGATCAGCACATCTTTGATGTTGCCCACAATCGGCACGTCAACTTTCACGCGCTTGGAGATTGACGACGGGTCAATGTCGATATGGATGATCTTGCGCGTTGGGTTACCCGCGTTGAAGTGCGCGGGATTACCGATCACGCGATCGTCGAAGCGCGCGCCAATGGCAATCAGCACGTCGCAGTTTTGCATCGCCATGTTGGCTTCAACGGTGCCGTGCATGCCCAGCATGCCGACAAACTGACGATCAGACGCCGGATAGGCGCCGAGTCCCATGAGGGTATTGGTGCACGGGTAACCGAGCAAGCGCACCAGCTCTGTTACCTCTGGCGCAGCGTCGCCAAGAATGGCGCCACCGCCGACGTAAATCATCGGACGCTCTGCGGCGAGCAGCATCTGCATCGCCTTCTTGATCTGCCCGGTATGGCCCTTGTTGGTCGGCCGGTAAGAGCGCATCTCGATGGTTCCCGGATAGTGAAACGGCGCTTTCGCCATCGACACATCTTTAGGGATGTCGACCACCACAGGGCCGGGTCGCCCAGTCGTCGCAATAAAGAAGGCCTTTTTGATGGTCTCGGCCAACTCGCCGACATCTTTCACAAGGAAGTTGTGTTTCACGCAGGGGCGCGTGATGCCAACGGTGTCGCACTCTTGGAATGCATCCTGACCGATGGCGTGCGTCGGGACTTGCCCCGTGATGATCACCATTGGGATGGAATCCATGTAGGCGGTAGCAATACCGGTCACGGCATTGGTCACCCCAGGCCCAGACGTCACGAGCGCCACGCCCGGACGCCCGGTCGCGCGCGCATAAGCGTCGGCTGCGTGCAGCGCAGCTTGCTCATGCCGCACCAGAATGTGCTTAAAGCTGTTTTGCTTGTGGATCTCGTCATAAATGACGAGTACGGCGCCGCCCGGATAACCGAAGACGAAGTCCACGCCTTCTTTTTTCAACGCGCGACAAACAATTTCTGCGCCCGTCAGCAATTGCTGAGGCGCATCGGTCCCTATCGGGGACGGAGCATCAGAGAGTTTCATTTTTTCACCGTGAACAACGGTACAGCTGGATTGCACATCTGGATACCACTTCACTGCTCTCGACAACCGGGGCTCGGTGCCGCGCATAGCTCAATGGCGTGGATGACGTCGGTGGGCTGCTGGGGGTAAGGCTGGAGAAGCGCGAGCAGACCAGAACACCGGTGCGTCAGTGCTGCACAGCCGTCGAGGATCGCCCGATTGCTGCACTGCAAGGCGCTACCTTATCACATCCGGCCCGTGCTGCCAAAGTCTTCGTCGCCCACTAGGTCCGGGTAAGGTGGGCCGCCAAGAATCTTGATAGACTCTGCCACTCTTCACACACCGCGCGCTCCGCAGCGACAATCCTCTGGCCTCACGACAAGAACTCTCGGACTTCCTCGCCTCGGTAGAACGTCGCGCGTTCAAACAGGCCGTGTTTGCAGTCAAAGAGGATGAGGCCGCACTCGACATCGTGCAGGACAGCATGCTGCGTCTGGCCGAGAAGTACGCCGACCGGCCGGTTGAGGAACTGCCGATGCTGTTCCAGCGCATCGTGCAGAACGCCATTCGCGACTGGTTTCGGCGGAGCAAGGTCCGCTCAACCTGGACGTCGTTGTTTTCCTCGTTTGGAAGTCGCGATGAGGATGACGACGAACACGACATTTTGGAAACTTTGGCGGCCGAGTCGACGTCAAATGTCCCGGTTTCGCCCGCAGACCAACTGCAGCAGGTTCAAGTCGTCCGGCTCATTGAAGAGGCGATCGAAAAACTGCCGGCCCGTCAACGCGAGGCGTTTATGCTGCGTTA
>JAJTHU010000188.1 GCA_021300055.1 Nitrosomonadaceae bacterium
CGCAAGATCGTTTGGAACTAGACGGCCTGTACGAGTGCATCCTCTGCGCATGCTGCTCAACCTCGTGCCCATCGTTTTGGTGGAACCCGGACAAGTTTGTCGGTCCCGCTGGCTTGTTGGCCGCCTACCGTTTCATTGCCGACACGCGCGATCAGGCGACCAACGAACGCCTCGATAACCTCGAAGACCCATACCGTTTGTTCCGCTGCCACACCATCATGAACTGCGTCGATGTGTGTCCGAAGGGGCTCAATCCCTCATTGGCTATCGGCAAGATTAAGGAAATGTTGGTCAAGCGCGCTGTTTAAGCGCCTACCGTCAAGCCAACATGCAAGCCTTGCAGCCCTCCGCCAACACCACCGACGCTCGCGCATTTGACCGCATTCGTTGGCGCGCGCGCCGCGGTTTGCTGGAGAACGATTTGTTATTGCAGCCGTTCCTTGCGGATGCGCTCGAGCAGTTGAGCGCTGCCGAACTGCGAGTGCTCGATAAGTTGCTTCAGTTGTCTGACAACGACCTTCTCGATGTGCTGATGGGGCGCAAGGAAGCGGCTGACGATCCAACGGCGCTTATTGTCGAGCGCATTAGAGCCGCAAAGAACCAAGCAGGTTAGCAGTAACGGGCAACAAATAGCACCGGGGCGCGACCGATCACTACATCTTTAGCCGCGAGACGTGAAGCACTGACCATGTACAGAGGAACAAAACAAATGAATGCAAATGGCAAAGCAACCTTGACGTTGCAAAACGGCACGGCCGTCGATCTTCCCGTCTACAGTGGTGCGCACGGTCCGGATGTCATCGACATCCGCAAGCTCTACGGTCAGACGGGCATGTTTACGTACGACCCTGGCTTTATGTCCACGGCATCTTGCAACTCGACGATCACCTTTATCGATGGTGATAAAGGCGAGTTACTGTACCGTGGCTACCCCATTGAACAGCTCGCCAACAACTGTGACTTCCTCCAGGTTTGCTACTTGCTGTTGTACGGGGAGTTGCCCAATCCCGAGCAGCGCAAGGACTTCGTTGCACGCGTGACGAACCACACGATGGTGCACGAGCAGATGCAGTTCTTCTTGCGCGGATTCCGACGCGATGCGCACCCGATGGCGGTCATGACTGGCTTGGTCGGTGCGATGTCAGCGTTCTACCCCGATTCGATGAACTTGCACGACAAAGAACAGCGCGAGATCTCCGCGATTCGCCTGATCGCTAAGTTGCCCACGCTGACCGCGATGGCGTACAAGTACACCGTTGGTCAGCCACTCATCTACCCGCGCAACGATCTCGGCTACACCGCGAATTTCATGCGCATGATGTTTGCCGTGCCTGCTGAAGAATACAAAGTGAACGATGTGCTGGTGCGCGCGCTGGATCGTATCTTCATCCTGCACGCCGATCACGAGCAGAACGCATCGACGTCGACGGTACGCCTTTGCGCTTCATCTGGCACCAATCCGTTTGCTGCGATCGCAGCGGGTGTGGCGTGTTTGTGGGGGCCTGCGCACGGCGGCGCGAATGAAGCGGCGCTGAACATGCTCTACGACATTCAGAAGAACGGTGGCGTCGAAAAGATCGGTGAGTTCATTGCACAAGTGAAGGACAAGAACTCCAACGTCCGCTTGATGGGCTTTGGTCATCGCGTCTACAAGAACTACGACCCACGCGCCAAGCTGATGCGCGAAACCTGCCATGAGGTCCTGAACGAGCTCGGATTGCAGGGCGACCCGCTGTTCAAGCTGGCCATGGCGCTGGAAAAGATTGCCCTTGAAGACGATTACTTTGTCTCGCGCAAGCTTTATCCGAACGTCGATTTCTATTCGGGCATTGTCCAAAAAGCCATCGGTATCCCAGTGTCGCTCTTCACCGCAATCTTCGCGCTGGCGCGCACCGTCGGCTGGATTGCACAGCTCAACGAAATGATTGCTGATCCTGAATACAAGATCGGCCGCCCACGCCAGTTGTATGTCGGCTCACAGCGCCGCGACGTCAAGTAAGCCGCAATCCAATTAGTGACGCGGCTGCGACCGCGAGGAAGGTTTAGGTCCCCATCATGATGCGCGAATTCCAACAGTCGTCTCTCTTCTTCGGTGCCAACGCACCGTACATCGAGGAGCTTTACGAGCAGTACTTGGCCGACCCCGCATCGGTGCCTGAGAACTGGCGCAAACAGTTCGATGGATTGCCGAATGCCGCCGGTCATGCGGTGCGCGATGTCCCGCATTCGCCCGTCATCGCGGCGTTCGAACAGTTGGCTGCGCAGGGTGGCGCCAAGCGCATTGCGTACGTCAATGTCGGCGGCAGTGAATCTGCGGATGGCAAGAAGTCGTTCAAGGTGCTGCAGTACATTCGTGCGCACCGCGTGTTGGGCGCACGTAATTCCTCGCTCGACCCACTGAAGCGCATGGAGCGCCTCGATGTGCCCGAGTTGACCCTTGAGTACTACGGTCTGACGCAAGCGGACCTCGACCAAGAGTTTGGCTTTGGTTCTTGGCAGGGTGCGATCGGTGGAAACGCTGAACGCGCGAAGTTGAAGGACATCGTCTCTGCGGTCAAGAAAACTTATTGCGGCACGGTCGGCGCGGAGTACATGTATATCTCCTCCACCGCGCAAAAGCGTTGGGTGCAAGCGCAGCTGGAGTCAATCCAGTCGCAGCCGACAATGAACAAGGAAGAGAAGCAGTTTATCCTTGAGCGTCTGACCGCGGCTGAAACACTTGAGAAATACCTACACACGCGCTACGTCGGCCAAAAGCGCTTCTCCCTCGAAGGCGGCGAAACGCTGATCCCGTTGGTGGATGACATCATCCAAACCGCCGGTGCGAAGGGCGTTAAGGAAGTCGTACTTGGCATGGCGCACCGCGGACGCTTGAACATCCTCGTTAACTCGCTGGGTAAGCTGCCTGCAGATCTCTTCGCTGAGTTCGAAGGTAAGTACGCGCAGAACGTTGGCTCTGGTGACGTGAAGTACCACCAAGGTTTTTCGTCGGACATCCAAACCCCCGGTGGTGCGGTGCACCTCACGCTCGCGTTTAACCCGTCGCACCTTGAAATCGTCAACCCCGTCGTCGAAGGCTCGGTGCGTGCACGTCAGCAGCGCCGTCACGACTTTGAGGGCAATGAAGTGGTGCCGCTGTTGATTCACGGTGACGCTGCGTTTGCAGGTCAAGGTGTGATCATGGAGACCATGGCGCTGTCGCAGACGCGTGGTTTCAAAACCGGCGGCACGGTGCATATCGTCGTGAACAACCAAGTTGGTTTCACGACTTCCGATACGCGCGACTCTCGCTCCTCGCTGTATTGCACCGACATCGCCAAGATGATCGAAGCGCCGGTGTTCCACGTGAATGCGGATGATCCAGAGTCCGTGATCATGGTAGGCCGCCTCGCGATGGAATACCGCATGAAGTTCCATAAAGATGTGGTGATCGACTTGGTGTGCTTCCGCAAGCTTGGCCACAACGAGCAGGACGAGCCGTTCGTCACACAGCCGCTGATGTACAAGAAGATTGCGCAGCATCCCGGCACGCGCAAGGTGTACGCAGACAAACTGGCCGCAGAAGGCACGGTCGGCGCGACGTATGGTGATGATCTCGTCACCAATATCCGCACGCGTCTTGACGCGGGCAAGAGCACCAACACCAAGATTCTGTACGGCATCAAGCCGCCGCTCGCTGTGGATTGGGCGCCGTACATTGGCCAAGGCTGGCGCGCGCCGTACGACGCAAAGGTTCCAATCGCCAAGCTGAAACAGTTCGCCGAACGCCTCACGCAAATTCCATCGGACTTCAAGTGCCACATGTCCGTTGAGAAGCTGCTCGAAGCGCGCCGCAAGATGGGCAAGGGTGAGCAGCCGCTCGACTGGGGTATGGCCGAAAACTTGGCCTATGCAACGCTGGTAGCTAACGGCACGCCAGTGCGCATCTCAGGGCAAGACTGTGGGCGCGGCACATTCGCTCACCGTCATGCGGTGATGCACGACCAGAATCGCGAGAAGTGGGACTCCGGTACTTACGTCCCGCTGCAAAACATCGCAGAGAAGCAGGCCAATTTTGTGGTGATCGATTCGCTGCTGTCTGAAGAAGCAGTACTTGGCTTTGAGTACGGTTACGCTTCGGCGCAGCCGTTTGAGTTGGTGATCTGGGAAGCGCAGTTTGGTGACTTTGCCAACGGCGCCCAGGTAGTGATCGATCAGTTCATCTCGTCGGGCGAGTCGAAGTGGGGCCGCCTGTGTGGTTTGTCGCTATTCTTGCCGCACGGCTACGAAGGTCAGGGCCCTGAGCACTCATCAGCGCGTCTCGAACGCTTTCTGCAACTTTGCGCTGAACACAACATTCAAGTCGTCGTGCCTTCTACGGCCGCACAGCATTACCACATGATCCGCCGCCAAGCCTTGCGCCCTGCACGCAAGCCGCTGGTCGTGATGATGCCGAAGTCGCTACTTCGCAAGAAAGAGGCGTCATCGCCGTTGGAAGAGTTGGCCAACGGCACGTTTGAAGTGGTGATCGGCGATCAAGCTATCAACGGCACCAAGCTCAATGCCAAGAAAGTGAAGCGCGTCATCGTGTGCTCTGGCAAGGTCTATTACGACCTCGCCGCCGAACGTGAAAAGCGCAACGCTGACGATGTGGCGATTATTCGTTTGGAGCAGCTGTATCCATTCCCGCACGAAGAATTCAAAGCGCAGATTGATCTCTACAGCGCAGCGAAGTCGGTGATTTGGGCGCAAGAAGAGCCGCAGAACCAAGGCGCGTGGCATCGCATCCAGCATTACCTGCTGCGCCAAATGCGCGGAGACCAGACGCTGAGCTACGCAGGTCGTCGTTCGTCGGCCTCGCCAGCGGTGGGCTATCTGTCGAAGCACAACGAGCAGCAGAAAGAATTGGTCGAGTCAGCGTTTGCGTGGGAAGCCGCGCCAGCGAAGAAATAACGAGCGTCGTTCGCCGCAAACGAAATCTGAGGAAAGCATATGCAAATCGAAGTCAAAGTCCCCCAACTATCCGAGTCTGTTTCTGAAGCCACCTTGGTGTCTTGGCACAAGAAAGAAGGCCAAGCGGTCAAACGCGATGAGAACCTCATCGACATCGAAACCGATAAGGTGGTCATGGAATTGCCTGCCCCGGCTGATGGCGTGATCGTGAAGATCATCAAAACCGACGGTGGCACCGTGACCTCCGGTGAAGTCATTGCGATGCTCGACACCGCCGCCACCGCAACCGCTGCCGCGGCACCATCCGCCGCTTCGGCTGCAGCACCCGCGCCCGCCGCTACACCCGCCAAGGCTGCGCCAGCATCCGCGGCGCCGATGAGCCCGGCCGCGGCGAAGATTGCCGCCGAGAATAACGTTACCGACGTAGCTGGCACTGGGCGTGGTGGACGAGTCACCAAAGAAGACGTCGTCAACAAGATCTCCGGCGCACCTGCTACAGCGCCAGCCGCTGCTAAACCGACTGCCGCTCCGGCTGTCTCGATCCCTCAGGGTGAGCGCACCGAGCAGCGCGTACCGATGACGCGTCTGCGTGCGCGGATCGCTGAGCGTTTGGTGCAGTCGCAATCGACCGCTGCGATCCTCACGACCTTCAACGAAGTGAACATGGCGCCGGTGATGGATTTGCGCGCCAAGTACAAGGATGTATTCGAGAAGAAGCACGGCGTGAAGCTCGGCTTTATGTCGTTCTTCGTGAAAGCTGCTGTCCACGCACTCAAGAAGTATCCGGTGGTCAACGCATCGGTTGATGGCAATGACATCGTTTACCACGGCTACTACGACGTCGGTATCGCGGTTGGTTCAGAGCGTGGCTTGGTCGTGCCCATCCTGCGTGATGTCGATCAGATGTCGATCGCTGACATCGAGAAGAAGATTGCTGAGTTCGGCCAGAAAGCCAAGGACGGCAAGCTCACGATCGAAGAACTCACCGGCGGTACGTTCTCGATTTCGAACGGTGGTGTATTCGGTTCGATGCTCTCGACACCGATCATTAACCCACCGCAATCGGCAATCTTGGGTATCCACGCGACCAAGGAGCGCCCAGTCGTCGAGAACGGCCAAATCGTGATTCGCCCCATGAATTACCTCGCGCTTTCGTACGACCATCGCATCATCGACGGCCGCGAGGCAGTGCTCTCGCTGGTGGCGATGAAAGAAGCGTTGGAAGACCCTTCGCGCTTGCTGCTTGATATCTAACGAGGCGTCCATCATGTCCCAATCGTTTGATGTCGTCGTTATCGGCGCGGGTCCAGGCGGGTACATCGCTGCCATTCGCGCCGCGCAGTTGGGTTTCAGCACCGCCTGTATAGAAGGCTGGCGCAATCCGAAAGGTGAGATGGCGCTTGGCGGCACTTGCTTGAACGTCGGATGCATCCCCTCCAAAGCCTTGCTGCAATCGTCAGAGAACGTCGAGCAGGTCGAGCACAAGTTTGCCGATCACGGCATTAGCGTGTCCGGCGTGAAGGTCGATATCGCCAAGATGCAAGCGCGCAAAGATGGCATCGTCGGCAAGATGACTAAGGGCATCGAGTTCTTGTTCAAGAAGAACAAGGTGACCTGGGTAAAAGGCTTCGGCAAATTCGTCTCGGGTGGTGACACCTACACCATCGAGGTGACCGATGCGGGCAAGGTGGTCGATACCATCACCGCCAAGCACGTCATCATTGCCACGGGTTCGAAGGCGCGCCACTTGCCAGGCATCGCAGTTGATAACGTCAACATCTGCGATAACGAAGGTGCGCTGGCACTGCCGGCGGTGCCGAAGCGTCTTGGTGTGATCGGTGCCGGCGTGATTGGGCTTGAGCTCGGTAGCGTGTGGCGCCGCCTCGGTACAGAAGTAACGATCCTCGAAGCCATGCCGTCGTTCCTCGCCGTCACGGACGAAGCGATTCAGAAAGAAGCGTGGAAAGTCTTCACGAAGGAGCAAGGTCTCAACATCAAGCTCGGTGTGAAGATCGACAAAGTCACCACCAAGAAGACCGGCATCACCATCGACTACACAGACGATAAGGGCCTCGCGCAGAAGCTCGATTGCGACAAGCTCATCGTGTCTGTTGGGCGCGTGCCAAACACTGATGGCTTAGGCGCGAGCAATGTAGGGTTGAAAGTGTCAGAGCGCGGCTTTATCGAGGTCGATGACCATTGCGCGACCAACCTCCCCAACGTTTACGCGATTGGCGACGTGGTGCGTGGACCGATGCTGGCACACAAAGCCGAAGACGAAGGTGTGGCCGTGGCGGAACGTATCGCCGGACAGCAGCCCCATATCGACTTCAACACCATCCCTTGGATCATCTACACCTCGCCTGAAATTGCTTGGGTCGGCAAGAGCGAGCAACAGTGCAAGGCCGAAGGCATCGCCGTGAAGACGGGTTCCTTCCCGTTCATGGCGAATGGTCGTGCGTTGGGCCAAGGTGAAGCCGGTGGCTTTGTAAAGATCGTCGCGGATGCGAACACTGATCGCATTTTGGGTGGGCACGTCATCCACGCGCACGCCTCGGAGCTCATTCAAGAACTCGTGACCGCGATGGAATTTAAGGCCGCGTCGGAAGACATCGCGCGCATCGTTCACGGCCATCCGACTTTGTCGGAAGCGGTGAAAGAGGCGGCGCTGGCCGTGGATAAGCGTACGTTGAATATGTAGCAAACCCTAGTATTGGTGCGCTTTTCCAGCGAAAATGCTTGAAACACCTCGCCAGTCAATGACTTTTGGTTTGTTACGGGAGCCCTCAGAAACCGTTGCGAGCGGGCAAAGCTCGCTCCGAGGAGCGGACGCGTACGAACTGTACGGAGAGCACCGGAGGTTCGAGATTTGCCGGCGCAGTAGGTTTATGAAGGTTACCGTGCGATGAATGCCGCGCTAGACGATCTCCCCAACATCTCTGGTGAAGTCGGTGACGCCGCCTCGATCGAGGCAGGCTCGCCGCTCGAGTGGTATTGGAAGTTCTCGCAGAGCCACGACTTCGAGTCCGACCCTGCGCAGATCGCTGTGCTCGAGCAACTCGAACGCCTGCACGGCGAACTCGAACACTATCGCCAATATCGCCAAGGCAAGATCAATCGCCTCGTCACCAACTTCGGTGGCGGCAAACGCCCGCCGCGCGGCATTTACATCTGGGGTAGTGTCGGTCGCGGCAAGTCGCTGATGATGGATGCGTTCTTCAACGTGTCTACGCTCAAGCGTAAGCGCCGTATTCACTTTCACGAGTTCATGCGTGAAGTACACAACGAGATGCGCGCATTCTCGGGGCAAGAAGACCCGCTCGAACTCATTTCGACCAAGATTGCCAAGCAGTTGCGCTTGCTCTGCTTCGATGAGTTTCACGTGTCAGATATTGCCGACGCGATGATTCTCGGTCGCTTGCTTGAATCGCTGACGTCGAAGGGCGTGGTGTTGGTGATGACGTCCAACTACCCACCCGATGAGCTTTATCCCAATGGCTTGCAGCGTTCGCGGTTTTTGCCCGCGATTGAAATTCTCAAGCGCGAGTTGGAGGTGCTTGAGATCGCCGGTGAGCGCGATCACCGACGCCGCATTCTGGAGTCGATCCCCGTTTATCACACCCCGTCGAACGCCAGTGCCGATAGTGCGCTCGCGCGCACATTCAGCGCGATGTCTAAGGCGGGGAATACGGGTGGTGGCGCGATCACCATCGGTGGTCGGCCGATGCAGTACATCCGCCGAGCGAAGGGCGTCATTTGGTTTGAGTTCGATGAGTTATGCGTGCGCCAACGTAGCCAGATCGATTACCTCGAGATTGCCGGCCAGTATCACACGGTGCTGATCTCTCACATCCCGCAGCTTTACGCGCGCAATCGCGCCGATGTGGTGCGTCGCTTCACGTGGCTCGTGGATGTTTTCTACGACCAGCGCGTGAAGCTGATTTGCTCAGCGGATGCGCAGCCCGAGCAATTGGTGCTCGATGATCGTTCGGTGAGTAACAACGCAGCGAGTGTGTCCCCAGCTGCCGGGCAGCAGGACGACGCGACGCTCATGGTCTCGGCCGAGTTCGCGCGCACGGCATCACGACTGCGCGAGATGCAGTCGAAAGAATACTTCTCGCGGCGACACGCCTCCGCAGAAAATCCGCAGGTCCTGCAGGGCTAACCCCAACTGGAGAGGCAGACATGCCATCCTTCCGCGGTATATTGTTGAACAAGTCGGAAGCGGGCTTCTCCGCGACGCTCACCGACATTGACCATGCGCAGTCGCCCGCCGATAGCGACGTGGAAATTGCAGTCGAATACTCAACGGTCAATTACAAAGACGCGCTCGCGTTGACCGATAAAGGCCCCGTCGTGCGACGCTGGCCGATGGTGCCGGGAATCGACGGTGCGGGCACGGTGATCGCGAGCAACCACCCGCAGTGGAAGGCGGGTGACAAAGTCATCCATAACGGTTGGGGCGTCGGCGAAACCCACTGGGGTTGTCTCGCTGAGCGCGCCAAACTCAAAGGCGATTGGCTCGTTCCCCTGCCTCCTGCGCTCTCGACCAAAGATGCGATGGCTATCGGCACGGCGGGTTACACGGCCATGCTGTGCCTCATGGCGCTGGAGCGCCAAGGTGTGACCAAAGAGCGCGGTGAGGTGCTCGTCACGGGCGCGTCGGGTGGCGTCGGCAGCATTGCCATTACGTTGCTCGCCGCGCGTGGCTATCAAGTGGTGGCCTCCACCGGCAAGCTCTCGGAAGAGGGTTATCTCAAGTCGCTTGGCGCAACGCAGGTCATCGACCGCGCGACGTTGTCAGCGGCGGGCAAGCCATTGCAAAAAGAGCGCTGGGCTGCGGTCTTGGATTCAGTCGGGTCTCACACGCTCGCCAATGTCTGTGCGCAAACGCAATACGGCGGCGTGGTAGCCGCATGCGGACTCGCGCAAGGCATGGATCTTCCTGCCAGTGTCGCCCCCTTTATCTTGCGAGGCGTTAGCCTGGTTGGCGTCGACAGCGTCATGGCGCCTCAAGCGTTGCGCCGTGAGGCTTGGCAGCGCTTGGCCGCAGAACTTGACCGCGCCAAGCTCGCATCCATTTCCCGCGAAGTGCCGCTTGCGGACGCCATTGGGATCGCGAAGGAAATCATGGCGGGACAGCTGCGTGGGCGTGTGGTGGTGCGGCCGGGGGATTAATGCGCGTCGCTTGCTGGGGCAACAGTAGGCCACCAGCCTGTTCACATCACTGCAACGCAGGAAAAGTCCCGTTTGCTAAACTGTTGCCCTGATGTTTCAGGCGTTGGCTCGACCTTGGGAAACGCTTCTGCTACTGATTTTTTGCTTCGTGCGCTCACTGAAAAGGCACCATGTCGAACAACGACGACTTCGATCTCGATTTCACCAAGCTCCTTGATCCCAAAAATCAAGTGCCTGAGCCTGCGACCACGGCTGCGCAAGAAGCCGCGCTGACAGACGAAGCAGTGATTGGTGAATCCAAGTTGTCCAGCAATGGCTTCTTTGTGCGCCTCTTCCCCGACGCGCCGCGTCGTGCGCCCATGTCTGCGCCCCCAACGGTGCTCGTCGTCGAGGACGATGAAGTGACCGGAGCGCTGCTCGAAAAGATCCTCACCACAGAGAGCTACAAGGTCGTGCGGGCCGCGAACCGCGCCGAGATTGTCGCGGGCATTAACCAAAAGCCCGATCTCGTGCTGCTCGATGTGTTGCTGCCTGACGCAAACGGCTTTGACATTCTCAATCGTATTCGCTCGAACGAGAACTTGAAGAACATGCCGGTCCTCATGCTGTCCAGTCTAGGCTCGTTAGAGGACATCATGAAGGGGCTGAAGCTGGGTGCCAACGGCTATCTCACCAAGCCGGCTAAGTCCAAGGCGCTGCTAAACGCGATTGAAGAAGTAATCTTCAAGTAAGCCAGCGGGCGCATCATGGGGCGTTAGCTAGAGGTTTAGCTGTCGGCGGCATGACCAAAAGCGCGGATGCACCGCGCCAAGATATCGCACTGAGGAGACGCTATGGCCAAGATCTCGTATCAAGCGCACCACGAACGTTCTATTCGTGAGCGCGATGCATTCTGGACTGAACAGGCTGCGCGCATTGATTGGGTGAAGCCATTCAAGCAAGTCTGTGATTTCAGCAAGCCGCCTTTCGCTAAATGGTTTGTGGGTGGCGAAACCAATCTTTGCTACAACGCGCTCGATCGGCATCTCGCGACCCGACCCGATCAAGCTGCGCTAGTGTGGGTATCGTCTGAGGTCGAAGAAACGCGCACCTACACCTATCGGCAGATGTGGGAGCAGGTAAACGAGTTCGCTGCGATCCTCAAGTCGCTCGGTGTGGGTAAAGGCGATCGCGTGTTGATTTACATGCCGATGATTCCCGAGGCCGTGTTCGCGATGCTCGCGACCGTGCGTATCGGCGCGGTTCACTCCGTCGTGTTCGGCGGTTTTGCGGCGGCCTCTCTGGCTGCGCGCATCGACGATGCCAAGCCCAAGGTCATGATCACTTCGGACGCGGGATCGCGTGCGGGCAAGATCATTCCGCTCAAGCCGCTCACTGATGAATCGATCAAGCTCAGCGCACATCCGCCGAAGCATGTGGTGATCCTCAATCGACATCTCGACAAGACCATGCAGGTCTTGCCCGGCCGCGATATGGACTATGCCGCACTGGCGCCGCGCCACAAAGGCGAGGTAGTGCCTTGCGAGTGGGTGGAGTCGTCGCACCCGTCATACATCCTCTACACCAGCGGCACCACTGGTAAGCCAAAGGGCGTGCAGCGCGACACGGGCGGTTATGCCGTCGCACTCACCACATCGATGACCAGTATCTTTGCGACGCATCCGGGCGAGGCGTTCTTTTGCACGTCCGACATCGGCTGGGTAGTTGGGCACTCGTACATTGTCTATGGGCCGTTGCTCAATGGCTCAACGACCATCATGTACGAAGGCTTGCCGGTGGGGACAACTGCGAGACCCGACCCAGGTATTTGGTGGAAGCTCGTTGAACAGTACAAAGTGGTCGCGATGTTCAGCTCGCCGACCGCAATTCGCGTGCTCAAGAAACAAGACCCGGCGTACTTAAGCAAATTCGATACGTCGAGCTTGCGCTACCTCTACCTGGCGGGTGAGCCGCTCGATCAACCCACGAGCGATTGGATCGAGAGGGGCGCAAACG
>JAJTHU010000323.1 GCA_021300055.1 Nitrosomonadaceae bacterium
ATCTTGGGGGATCATCACCGTGGTGGTCACTGGCTTTTTCGCAGTCGTCTCTTGGCTTGCCGGCTATGCACCGCCAGACAACGAAGCGATCGCTGAGATGTTGGCGCATGCGCGCGCCTATTCGGCCGGCAGTTACCTCGATACGATCAGCCCCCGCGTTAAGGATTACGCTGTCGTTTTGTTCACGTGGGTGTTTTTGGTGCCGCAAGCGGTGTTGCTGTTCCTGCTTGGCGCGTTCGTCGCGCGGATGGGATGGCTGCGTGATCCAGCCCGTCACCGAGAGAAGTGGCTGCGTGTGCTCGTGTGGTCGTTCGCGCTGGGCGTGGTGCCTTCAATCGTCGCGGCGAATCACTTGGTCGAGTGGTCGACCAATCCGCTACTTGTCGTCACTGGCGTGGAGAGCATCGCGATCAACCTCGTGCCCGTGATGGCGCTCGCGTATGTTGCGGCATTCGCGTTGCTGGCACCGCTGACCATCGGCAAGATACTCGTGCGTTTGCTCGCGCCGCTCGGTCGAATGGCGCTGAGCAATTACCTGCTGCAAACATTTGCGATGTCGGTACTGCTCATGGGCTATGGCTTTGGTCTTGCCAACGCGGGGCAATTTGCCATTGCGCTGATGGCAATCGGTGTTTTTGTGGCGCAGGCGGCATTCAGTCATTGGTACTTGCGACATCACGCACAGGGGCCGATGGAACGTCTATGGCGTCGCTACACCCAGAGGGCAGCGTAAGCGTGCCGTCAAGAATCAAAACCCTAGCAAAGACGGGCAGTTTGGGGCAAAAATGCCTGAAAAACCGCGTGGATACTAGAGTTTTGTGTCCCGCCAAAGCGGTTTGAGGGCAGTTTAGTGCCGCGACTGCTGCGCAATCAGCAACTCACGCGCCGCGTCAATCAGCGATTCGCGCTTTTCTGGTTCCGCATGATTAATGGCGGTGAGTGATGGGTGCAACATCTTGTTCACCAAGGCGCGCGCGAGTGATTCAAGCACCTTCTGCGGGTCACCGCCGTTCGCTAATTGTCTTTGCGCGCGGGCGAGCTCGACGGCGGAATACTCTTCCGCCTGAGAGCGCACCTCTTGAATGAACGGCACGCTTGCTTTGTTGGCGAGCCAACGCATGAACTCGGTGGTGCGCCGCTCAATGATGGCGTCGGCCTCTTGCAGCGCCGATTCGCGCACCGAGAGATTCTGCGCGACGAGCGCACCCAAAGAATCTAGCGATTGCAGGAAAACCTCATCAATCTCGGCCACCTCTGGTTCCACATCGCGCGGCACCGCCAGGTCGACAATGAACATCGGCTGATGGCGTCGCCGGCGCATCGCTTGCTCGACCAGCCCCTTGCCGAGGATCGGCACGGTGGAGGCGGTGCAAGTCACGACGATGTCGAATTGGTGCATGCGCTCGCGCAGATCTTGCAGCGGCATGGCCGATGCGCCAAAGCGCGCGGCGAGTGCTTCGCCTTTAGAACTGGTGCGGTTCGCGATGACGATCTCTTTCGGGTTCAGACCGTGAAAGTGCGCGGCGGCGAGCTCGATCATCTCGCCTGCACCAATCATCAACACGCGGGTTTGGTTGAGCTCCCCAAAAATTTGCTGGGCGATGCGCGCGGCGACAGCCGCCATGCTGACCGACGTGCGACCGATCGCGGTGTCCGAGCGCACCTCGCGGGCGACGCTAATGGTCTCGCGCACCATGCGCTCGAGGGGGCCCGACAGCGACTTGGCGTCGTTTGCCACCCGTGCGGCAAGCTTCACCTGCCCGAGTATCTGCGGCTCGCCGAGCACCATCGAATCCAAACCGCTGGCCACCCGAAACGCGTGCCGTGGGACGGCGGCATGTGCCAAGTCGTACAAGTGCTGGTCGAGTTGCTGCGAGCCAACCTGTGGCAAGCCCGCCATCCAACCCTGCGCGCGCTGGATCACGTCTGCTGTCATGGCGCGCAAGTAGAGCTCGGTGCGATTGCAGGTGGAGACGATCATCGCCTCCTCGGCGCCCGTCGCCGTTTTCAGCGAGCCGATCGCCTCATAGAGCGCCGTGGGCGGAAAAGTCAGCCGCTCGCGCACCTCAATGGGGGCGGTACGGTGATTCAGGCCGAGCGCGAAAAGGGTCATTAGGAAGTGTCGGGACGAGTGCGGAGCAAGGAGAAAGCGCTCAGAGTGAGACCGGTTGCCCGTGCGGCCGGGGCCAAACCTCACCTGAAAACTATCTGTTGCCCTCTAAATGGATAGGTGTAAACTCAAGTGTAAACTGAATGTGACACTTTGGGTGTCATTTTTTTGTGTCAGCCCCGGCTGGCTTGGCGTTTGTGCGGGACCTGCCGGAGTTTGGCAGGCTGGCCGGAGCGGCCGAAAGGAGTTTTGCCATGCTTGACTCATTCCAACAGGGCGGCCTGCCTAATGGATCGGCAGGATCGGGATCTTCGGGATCCGGAACCTTGGGCGCATCCCAGCGCGCCGCCGGCACGAAGTCGCCGCGGACCGAAGCCGCAAAGGCGGCAGATCAGCCGACCAAGTCGGTGCCCACGCGGCCCGCACGAATCGTGTATCCCTTCTCTGCCATCGTTGGTCAAGACGAGATGAAGCGTGCCTTGGCCATCGCCGCGGTGGATTCCAAGCTCGGCGGCGTATTGGTGTTTGGCGACCGTGGCACCGGAAAGTCCACGGCCGTGCGTGCCCTGGCCGGCCTGCTGCCTGCGATGCGCTCGGTGTGCAACTGCGCCTATCACTGCGATCCTGAAGATTCCAACATCTGCCCTGCGTGCGCCGCCAAAAAAGCCACGGGGCGGGTGAAGACCGAGGTTGTACCAGTCCCTGTCGTGGACCTGCCATTGGGCGCAACCGAAGACCGCGTCGTTGGCTCGCTCGACCTTGAGCGCGCCATCACCACTGGCGAAAAAGCATTTGAACCCGGCATTCTGGCGCGGGCTAACCGCGGCTTTTTGTATATCGACGAGGTGAATCTGCTTGAGGATCATCTCGTTGATTTGCTGATCGACGTCGCCGCTTCGGGGCAAAACGTTGTCGAGCGCGATGGCCTTTCAGTCGTTCATCCGGCGCGGTTTGTGTTGGTTGGGAGCGGCAACCCAGAAGAGGGCGAGTTGCGACCACAGCTATTGGATCGCTTTGGGCTGTCGGTCGAGGTCACCACACCGACCGACGTGCCGACGCGTATTGAGATCGTTAAGCGTCGCGATGCTTTCGAGAACGACCCCGTTCAGTTTGCAGAAAACTGGCGCAAAGCCGATGAGGCCATTCGACGCCGCGTCGTCGCCGCACGTAAGCGTCTGATGTTGATCGACGTGCCCGACCAAGTGCTCGAACAAGTCAGTGCGCTCTGCGCACACCTCGGCACCGACGGGCTGCGTGGCGAACTCACGCTGATGCGTGCCGCACGAGCCTGGGCGGCTTACCTTGGTGACAAAACCGTTGGCCTGAAGCATGTGCGTGAACTCGCACCGTCTGCGCTGCGGCATCGCTTGCGCCGTGATCCGCTCGACGATATGGGCAGCGGCTCGCGCGTTTCGCGAGCGCTTGGCGAAGTGTTTGGCCCCGTCGCATAAAGGCGCGCACTACGTGATCACCGAGGCGCGCACGACGTGACCACCGATGTGGCCACCGCTGTGACCCAAAACGGCGAACAGGCCACGAATCCGTGGCTGTTGCCGCTACTCGCAATTGAGTTGGTGCGTGCGCAGCCGCGACTCTGCAACGGTATTTGGTTGAAGGCTGGCGCAGGTGCGGCCAAAGACGCGTGGTGGCAAGTCGCGCGGCAGCGCTGGTCAGGTGTCCCTGCACTCAAGCGCGTGCAGCGGATACCGAGCAGCGTCACGCTAGGTCGGCTGGTAGGCGAGGTCGATATCACCGCGAGCGTGTTGTCAGGCAAACGCCAACATGCGCCGGGCCTGCTGCAATCCGCGGCGGGCGGCATTGCCGTCGTCGCGATGGCGGAGCGTCTAGATGCGTCGAATGCCGCGGTGATGGCGCAAGTACTCGATGGGTGTGCCGGTTTGGGCGAAGCGTTTAGCGGTGTTGGTGGCGATGGCGGTGTCGATGGTGGTGATGAGAGGCCTCTCATCGTGCTCGAAGATGAATCCGAGCCGGGGGAACGCGGCGCACCGATCTCACTCACATCGCGTGTCGGTATTGTTATCAGCCTGCCCGCGAGCCTCAAGGGGCTCGGTGACGCGCGCGACGAGATTGCGCAGCGGCTGCAAATCGAAACGGCAAACCTCTCGCAAGCAGAGACTGAAGACGCGTCGGTCGTCGCTTCGACGCGTGGGGTTTCGGTCGCTGACAGCGTTATCGGTAGTGCGGCAGAGTTGGCGCAGGCCTGTGGTGTCGATGATTCGCGCCATCTAAGGCACGCGATTGATTGCATGCGTGCGCATGCGCTGTGTCGTGGCAGCACCGCGGTTGCGAGTGCCGATGCCATCATTGGTGCGGCGCTCACGATTGCGCCGCGCGCCGTGCGCGCCCCGCAGTTGCCCGCAGAGCAGCCACCACCAGAAGACGAAATACAGAATCCGCCGAACGATCAATCGGCGGCCGACCAACCGGACGATGAGCCCAACCCGCCGCCCGAGTCGCGCGACGAACATCCAGAAGAAAAGGATGATCCCGACAACGCGCCCGTCCCCCAACAGATTGACGGCGACATGCTGATTCAGGCGTGCGCGGCGTTGTTGCCGGAAGGCCTGCTTAACTTCGCGAGCGACGCAGCACGCTCGCAAGGTAGGGGCGGCGCTGCAGGGCCGCACAAAGTACGTGCCGCGCAGCGGGGCAGGCCACTCGCCAGCAGGCAGGGTGCGCTGCGCAGCGGCAAGCGATTGGATATCTACGCAACGCTTATCGCGGCTGCGCCTTGGCAGCGGGTGCGGGCGCGCGATTTGATTCGCAATGTGGGCGCGGCTGTGCAGACCGATCGCGCTCAGCATGCCAACGCGAACCAGCGCATACATTTGAGGCCTGCGGATTTCCGCTTGCGCCG
>JAJTHU010000358.1 GCA_021300055.1 Nitrosomonadaceae bacterium
AACGCCAAGTCCATGTTCGACGTAGCATCGCTCGTCGGTGAAGCGCTGCGCGACATGATGCGCCGCGATGGCCCTGCCCTCATGCAGAGCAACATCGATGCGTCTGCAAATCTTATCGTCGGCGGGCAGATCAAGGGCGAGCAACAGCGCCTGTTTCACATCTATCCGCAAGGTAATTTCATCGAGGCCTCTGACGAAACGCCCTATTTCCAATTAGGCGAAAGCAAGTACGGCAAGCCGATCCTCGATCGGGTGCTGAGCACGGCGTCACCTCAGAAAGAGGCCGCAAAGTGCGTGCTGATTTCGTTCGACTCGACCATCAAGTCCAACATTTCAGTCGGGTTGCCGATCGACATGCTCTGGTATCCACGCGATGGCTTGCGCGTTGGCGTACAACAGCGTATCCGCGAAGGCGATCCGTACTTCTCGATGGTGCGTCAGCGTTGGGGTGGCGGACTTCGGCGGGTGTTCTCTGAGCTTCCTGACCCCGACTGGCTCGAATAATGAAGCTGTTGCGGCGTTAAGCTGCTTTGTTGCCCGCTACTCGCTGCTAGCCATCCTCGCGACGCTTCCTCACCCCACACCTCTCTCATGACCATCCGCGTCGCGCTACATCACAAAACCCACTACAAGTTCGATCGTGCGGTGAATCTGTCACCTCACGAGGTGCGCTTGCGACCTGCCGCGCACGCCCGCACCCCGATCGAGAGCTACTCGCTCAAGGTTAAGCCCGAGAAGCACTTCCTGAATTGGCAGCAGGACCCGTACGGTAACTGGTTAGCACGTCTCGTCTTCCCGGAGAAAACGACCGAGTTGTGCATTGAGGTTGATTTGGTCGCCGACATGACCGTCATCAACCCGTTCGACTTTTTCATGGAGTCGTACGCCGAGCAGTATCCGTTCGCCTACACAAAGGACAATCAACGCGAGCTCACCGCTTATCTCGAAGTCGAACCCGCGGGGCCACTGCTCACCGCGTGGATTGCTTCCGCGCGCCGTGAGTTACTCGACAAGCCGATCAACACCATCGATTTCTTGGTCGCACTCAATAGCCGCCTGCAGCGCGACATCAATTACTTGATCCGCATGGAGCCTGGCGTGCAAACGCCGGAGCAAACGCTTGAGCGCCGCATGGGCTCCTGCCGCGATTCCGGGTGGTTGCTGGTGCAAATACTGCGTCACTTTGGTATCGCCTCGCGATTCGCCTCGGGCTACTTGATCCAGCTCGTCGCTGACCAAAAGGCCCTCGACGGACCGTCTGGTACAGAGCGCGACTTCACCGATCTCCACGCTTGGTGCGAGGCATACCTGCCCGGTGCGGGCTGGATTGGACTCGACCCTACCTCGGGGCTGCTTGCAGGCGAAGGCCACATCCCGCTTGCCTGCACGGCCATCCCCTCTTCGGCCGCGCCTGTCTCCGGATTCACCGACATTTGCGAATCGACGCTCGATTTCCAGATGACGGTGACGCGCATCCACGAAGATCCGCGCGTCACCAAGCCGTTCAATGCCGACGATTGGCAGCAGGTGTTGGCGCTGGGCGATCAAGTTGACAAAGAGCTCATTGAGCACGATGTGCGCCTCACCATGGGCGGCGAGCCTACGTTTGTGTCCATCGATGACATGGACGGCCCAGAGTGGAATACCACCGCGCATTCGGCAAAGAAACTCGAGCTGGCCACCACACTCTTCACGCGCACCCGCGAGCGATTCGCCCCCGGTGGGCTGCTGCACTTTGGTCAAGGCAAGTGGTACCCCGGCGAACCGCTGCCGCGGTGGGCGCTCTCGTGTTACTGGCGCATTGACGGCAAACCCATCTGGAAAGATGACTCGCTACTGGCACTCTCCGCGAGCGAGTTACCGAAGAACGCCGCGAGCGTGTTTGCCAAAGCACTCGCGACCCAACTGCAACTACACACGGGGTACGTCATCCCGGCGTTCGAAAGTCTGTGGCGCACCATCCGCGACGAGTCGCAACTCCCCGTAAATCTCGACCCAACCGACCCCGCGCTGAAAGATCGAGCTGCACGCGCCGCGATGACCGAACAGTTACTCAAACAAATTCAGGGACGCATTGGCGAGCCCGTCGGTTACGTGTTGCCGCTCAAGCCGGTCGTGCGCAAAAAGCCGAGCGGCTCCGTAGA
The DNA here is from genome assembly GCA_021300055.1 of Nitrosomonadaceae bacterium. Lineage (GTDB taxonomy): Bacteria > Pseudomonadota > Gammaproteobacteria > Burkholderiales > Usitatibacteraceae > UKL13-2. The sequence goes on from JAJTHU010000358.1 coordinate 2,145, forward strand.
GTGGGCCTCATCTCTCTGGCCGTTGGCTACCAAGCATCTGTATTTACTGGAGGGCGACTCGCCGATCGGATTCCGACTGCCGCTCGCCAGCTTGCCGTGGATCGCGCCGGACGACGTCGACGTCATTCTGCCGCCCGACCCGTTCGCCGATTCGGAACCCCTGCCCGCATCACCGAAAACCAAGGCGCGCAAAGAGCTCGACAAGCCGGCCAAGCCCAAACTTAAGAAGGGTGAATCAGCGCGCGAGGTGATCCACACTGCACTTTGCGTAGAGGTACGCGGCGGCATCTTGCACGTTTTCTGTCCGCCGGTTGGCTTGCTAGAGGATTACCTCGCGCTCATCACCGCCATCGAAAAAACGGCGCGCAGCACCGGCTTCCAAGTGCGCGTAGAGGGATACACGCCGCCTGCCGATAACCGCATCAAGAAATTTGCGGTCACCCCCGACCCGGGCGTCATCGAGTTCAACATTCACCCCGCCACCACGTGGCGCGAGTTGGTGTTCAACACCAAGACACTTTACGAGGAAGCACGCCTGTCTCGTCTTGGCACCGAGAAGTTCATGCTCGATGGCAAGCATACGGGCACTGGCGGCGGCAATCACGTCACGGTAGGCGGTGTCACACCGGTTGATTCGCCGCTGCTGCGCCGCCCGGATTTGCTGCGCTCGCTCATTACTTATTGGCAGAACCATCCTGCGCTGTCGTATTTGTTTTCAGGCACGTTCATCGGCCCGACATCGCAAAGCCCGCGGGTAGACGAGGCGCGCTCCGACACGCTGTACGAACTGGAAATCGCATTCGAGCAGATGGAAGAAAAGCTCGTCGCCGGCAAAGAGAGCGAATTTCCGTGGCTTGCCGACCGCATCTTGCGCAACTTCCTCGTTGACCTCACCGGCAACACGCATCGTGCTGAATTCTCTATCGACAAGTTGTATTCGCCCGATGGCCCGACAGGACGTCTCGGGCTGTTGGAGTTCCGCGCCTTCGAAATGCCGCCGCACGCCGAAATGAGCCTCACGCAGACCTTGCTGCTGCGCGCGCTGATTGCGCGATTCTGGAAGACGCCCTACAAGGCACCGCTGATCCGCTGGGGCACTGAATTGCACGACCGCTTCATGCTGCCTTACTTCGTCGCGCAGGACATGAAAGCTGTCGTCGATGATCTCAACCACGCGGGCTATCCATTCAAGCTGCAGTGGTTCGCGCCGTTTATGGAGTTTCGCTTTCCGCGCTTTGGCACGGTGGCGTACCAAGGCGTCGAAATGGAACTGCGCCAAGCCATCGAGCCTTGGCACGTGTTGGGCGAGGAAATGGCCGGGAGCGGCACCGCACGCTATGTCGATTCGAGTGTCGAGCGCTTACAGGTCAAGGTGTCGGGCATGCTGCAGCAGCGCCACGTGGTGGCTTGCAATGGCCGCGTCGTGCCGCTCACGCCAACGGGGGTACCTGGCGAATTCGTCGCAGGCGTGCGCTACCGCGCGTGGGCGCCACCATCGGCACTACACCCGACCATCGGCGTGCACGCCCCGCTGGTTTTTGACATCGTCGATACCTGGTCTGGTCGTTCGGTCGGCGGGTGCACGTATCACGTGAGCCACCCCGGTGGCCGCAACTATTCGACCTTCCCCGTCAACGCCAACGAAGCCGAAGCCAGACGCTTCGCGCGCTTCCAGAAAATCGGCCACACGCCGGGGCCGATGGCGGTGCGCGCGGAAGGACGCAATCCGGCGTTCCCGTTCACGTTGGACCTTCGCCGCGCGCCCAACTACGACAGC
>JAJTHU010000230.1 GCA_021300055.1 Nitrosomonadaceae bacterium
AGCAGCACCACTTTCCTGTGCTTCACGAGCAGTTGGCCGCACGACGAGGTCAGCCATCGCTGATTTGGTGCTGTGCTGCATCAACGGGCGAGGAACCGTATTCAATTGCAATGACCGCAATTGAGGCACATGGATCAATGACGCCGCCAGTCAAGATTATCGCGACCGATATTGACACGAATGTGCTGGAAACCGCGGCTCTCGGTGTCTATCCGCTAGAGACCCTCAAGGGGGTCAGTGAAGAGCGCAGACGTCGGTTCTTTCTACGCGGAACCGCAGCGAATGCGGGTAAAGCACGAGTCAGGCCAGAGTTGCGTAAGCTCATCGAATTCGCGCCGCTCAACCTGCTAGCAAATTCCTACGATGTGCCGATAGATCTCAACTTCATATTTTGTCGAAATGTGTTGATCTACTTCGACAAGCCGACACAGAACCAAGTGCTGGGTCGGATGGCCCAGCACCTATCCATCGGTGGGCTGCTGTTCGCAGGGCACTCCGAAAACTTCTCGGACAACCGCGAGCATTTCCATTTGCGTGGCAAGACGGTTTACGAGCGTATCTCCGCCCAGAGGGTGCGCAAAGCCAATAACTTGACGTCTAGCAGCGGAACGCGGCCCAAGCCCGCAGCTGCGGTCGCGCACTGATCGCGAAAGCCGATATGAGTTCGACCACACAATCGATTGGTCTGGCGACATTTCGCTATGAAGAACGCGGCTTTGCGCACCGAGCGGTGAAGGTTCTACCAGGAGAGTTTTATGTCGCTGACGACGAGACACCGATCGTGACTGTTCTTGGCTCATGCGTAGCCGTGTGCCTCCGGGATTCGACCATTGGCGTTGGCGGGATGAACCACTTTCTATTGCCCGATGGCGGCGACAGCGGGCTCGCGGATTCGGCGGGTCGCTATGGCGTCAATGCGATGGAAATGCTGATCAACGAACTCGTGAAGCGCGGCGCAGTGCGGCGGCGTCTCGAGGCGAAGATCTTTGGCGGCGGCCAAGTGATGCGTAACTTTACGAGTCTGAATGTCGGCGAGCGAAACGCAGAGTTCACTAAAAACTTTCTACGCACTGAAGACATCCCGATCCTTTCCGAAGATCTGCTTGACGTTCACCCGCGCAAGGTTTGCTTTATCGCCAAGACCGGGCGGGCGTTCGTCAAGAAACTTGCAGCAGTCGAACCGTCCCTCGTCCAGCAAGAGAGACAGTACCAGAAGACTCTGGTTTCGAAGCCCGTTGCTGGCGACATCGAACTCTTCTAGGAGAACGCGGCGTGGCGAAGACAAAAGTGCTTGTGGTTGACGATTCAGCGTTGATTCGCAATCTAATGAAGGAAATCATCGACCGCTCTGGCGATTTGGAAACGATCGGCACCGCAGCCGATCCTTACGTGGCGCGCGAAATGATTCGCTCACTCAACCCAGATGTGCTGACGCTCGATATCGAGATGCCACGCATGGATGGGCTCGATTTTCTCGAGAAGATCATGCGCCTCCGGCCAATGCCAGTCCTGATGGTGTCAACCCTCACTGAAAAGGGCGCCGACGCCACGTTTCGCGCACTCGAGTTGGGTGCGGTCGACTTCGTCGCTAAGCCCAAACTCGGCATCTCACAAGGTATGGCGGATTGTGCCGCTGAAATCTGCGAGAAAATTCGTGCGGCGGCCTCATCAACGAGCTACCGTCGAACAACCGCCCTGCCGCGCACGAAGCCTAGCGGCGAGGCGAAGCCCGCAAGAGCTGAGCCGAGTGCATCCCCACGAGTGGTTTTCAGTGGAACAGAGAAGATCATCGCCATCGGCGCTTCTACTGGTGGAACTGAAGCGATACGTGAAGTTCTGTCTCGTTTGAACGCGGACTGCCCGGGCGTCTTGATTACCCAGCACATGCCCCCTGGATTCACTAAGAGCTTTGCAGAACGGCTAAATGCCATCTGCCGAATTACGGTGAAGGAAGCGATTGACGGCGAGCGCATCTTACCTGGGCATGCCTACATTGCGCCTGGAGGCAAGCATCTTGCGGTAGCCAAAAGCGGCGCGAATTATCTTGCTAAGGTGTCGGATGATCCGCCTGTGAATCGGCACAAACCCTCGGTAGATGTCCTGTTCAGCAGTGTTGCGACGTTTGTAGGTGATAACGCGGTCGGTGTCATGCTCACTGGTATGGGTAAAGATGGCGCAGCCGGGATGCTCGAAATGCGCCGTCGGGGTGCGTTTACTGTTGCGCAGGACGAAGCATCGTGTGTCGTGTTCGGGATGCCTCGCGAAGCAATCTCCATCGGTGCAACCGAAGAGGTCGTTGCGCTGCCGAGCATCGCCGAGCGCGTCATGCAGCATCTCGCGCAAGCTGGTCACCACGTGCGGGTTTAGTAGCCCCTAGGATGAGGATTCTCAACCGGCGCCGATTAACTGCGTACGCCGAAGCGGCAGATTTAGGTTGGCAAGATCAAACTCGCGGCACGTTCAAGCGCGATCTGCAATGGTCGACCTAAGTAGGGCATCAGCAAGGTTAGTGTGGTGAGACCTGCAACCATGGTGATTGGGAAGCCAACCGCAAAAATGCTGAGCTGAGGCGCAACCCGTGACATGATGCCCATCGCCAAATTGATCATCAGCAACACGATCACGATGGGCAGTGCCAACGAAAGTGCCAAAGAGAACATCTGCGAACCCATCGCTGCGACTGCAGAGAGCTCAAAGCTGCTCGTAAATGGGGCGCCGATTGGATAGCGCTCAAAGCTTGCGCTCAAGCCCGCGATCATCAACAGGTGCCCGTTGATCGACAGGAATAGCAAGATGGCGATGACGCGCAAGTAGCTACTCACCGCATTGCTTGCGCCGCCGCTACTCGGATCGATATACCCCGCAAATGACAGGCCCATCTGCAATCCGATGAGCTCACCGCTCATCTCGATTGCTGAAAAAATGACGCGAACGCTGAGCCCTAGCGCGAGGCCGATCAGTATTTCGCGCGCGACGATCACAAACCCCGAGTACGAGTCGACCGCCGGGAGAGAGGCCCCCGGGGTGTCAGCAATGAGGAAGGCGATCAGCGCTGCGAGCGCAACTTTGATTCGCGCTGGGATGGCGCGATTGCCGAGCACGGGAGCAGAGGCGATGAGCGCGAGAATTCGTACGAACGGATAGAAGTACTGCACAAGCAGCGCATCAAACTGCCCCAGCGTCAGGGTAATCATGGACGTTCAGACTAGCCGATGACAAAGGGTATTCGTCCAAGCAGGCGTTGGATGTAGGTCACCATGAGGTTAATCATCCAGGGTCCGGCGATGACCATCGTGATTGCCACTGCGATGAGCTTTGGTACAAACGAAAGTGTCTGTTCATTGATCTGCGTCGCTGCCTGGAGTACGCTAATTGCGAAACCAACCACTAACACGACGAGGAGCAATGGGGCGGCGAGCAACAGCATGATTTCCAGCCCCTCGGTTCCGATACCGATTACTTCTTGCGGACTCATGTCAATTCCCTCGATTAGTCTTCTAGGTTACAAAGCTTGCGGCCAACGAGCCGATGAGCAGATTCCAGCCATCCGCCAGTACGAACAGCATTAACTTGAACGGTAGTGATATCAACACCGGCGATAGCATCATCATGCCCATGGAGGTCAGCACACTCGCGACCACCATATCGATGATCAAAAATGGAATGAACACCAAGAAGCCAATCTGGAACGCTGTCTTGAGTTCCGATGTGACAAAGGCTGGTACCAGAATCTGCATTGGAACCCTTTCAGGATCGGAGACATCCTCCCGCTTCGACAGCTTGATGAACAAAGCAAGGTCAGCCTCGCGAGTCTGCTTGAGCATGAAGCTACGCAATGGCTTCTGGCCCTCTTCAAGCGCTTGATTTATGGTGATCTTCCCCTCAGAGAACGGCACATAGGCATCCTGATAGATCTTCTCGAAGACTGGCGCCATCACGAAGAACGTCAGAAACAGGGCGAGTCCAATGAGCACCTGATTTGGTGGGGTGGCCTGGGTGCCGAGCGCTTGGCGCAACAGCGAGAGTACGATGATGATTCGGGTAAAGCCCGTCATCATCAGCAGCACGGCTGGCAAGAAGCCTAGCGCGGTAAAGAATAGTAAGGTCTGGATAGGGACAGACCATGTGGTTCGGCCTCCCGGGCCCGCCTGACTGGTCAATGAGAGCGGGGATGCATCCGCAGCGAGCACCACTGACGGACACGCGGCGGCAGCGATAGCAAGCACGAGACCTAGCCATTTCGGCCAATTACGAGCGCTCAGTTTGAGAAGGCGAAACATCTATTGCGAACGATCAGTTAGCTTCGAAATCCACTTCTTGACCAGCGCATCTGCGGCGGTGGGCTCCGCGTTAAAAGCGGGCGTGGCGGGTAATGACGTTTCCGGCAGTTGTGGTTTTTCCAAACTAGCCAAGAGCGTGATTTGTTGCGACGTGGCGCCTAGCACCAGTTGGCGGTCGCGGAACTCCACGACGAGTACGCGTTCCTTAGGTCCAACCGCGAGCGAAGCGACGGTGTGAAGCGCGTTGCCTGATGTAGCTCGTCCGAGGGAATATCGCTTTGCGAGGGCTGCGAACACCAAGATGGTTGCGATTACCGCTCCAAGCGAGGCCAGCGTCGTCAGCAAAGACCCAGCGCCGATCGATGCATCAACGGAAGTTGCGTCGGCAGTTTTCGCGGCCTCGCTGGCGGCTGCAACCGCGCCAGTGAGCGTCATGACGACATGTAGGGAGGCCGAGCGGAGCCAACGCAAAATGAATTGCATAAATGTGTTCTATCGATTCAAGCGGCGCACGCGCTCTGACGGTGTGACGATGTCGGTCAAGCGAATGCCGAATTTTTCGTTGACGACGACAACTTCACCTTGCGCAATCAAGCAACCATTTACCAGCACGTCCATCGGTTCGCCCGCAAGAGCCTCGAGTTCAATGACCGAGCCCTGAGCCAGTTGCAGAATGTGCTTGATGGGGATTCGCGTCCGGCCTAGCTCCACCGTGAGCGTGACAGGGATGTCGAGGATCAGGTCGATGTCGCTTGGGTTCCCGCCGGCAGGTGTGCCTGCCTTCGTCAGACGCTGGAACATGTGCGGTTCGTCACCATTCGGCGCCGCTTGGGTCGCGACTTCACCAGCCGGCTTTGATTCCGCTAGCGCGGCAGTCCAATCGTCGTCGGTTACTTCGGGATTGTTGATTACGTCGGTCATACGCGTGCCTCTGCAGTTTGCGATTTGGGGACGTCGATCGCACTTTCTTGTGAAATCTTCAGTACCTTGTCTACCTTGATTGCGTAGTGATTGTTGAGTGTGCCGTAGCGCGCTTCAAACAGCGGAACCCCATCTACCTTTGCGAGGATGGTTTCGCGAAGCGGCAGTTCAAGAAAATCGCCCACATTGAGCTTCATGAGCTTGCCAACTGTGCTCGATGCGGTCGCGAGTTCGGCGATAAGGTCTATTTCTGCCATCTGAACTTGCTTAGTGAGCAACGAAACCCAGCGCGAATCTGCACTCATCGAATCGCCTTGGAGCGATGAGTACAAGATGTCGCGGATTGGTTCCAGCGTCGAGTAGGGGATGCAAATGAAAATCTCGCCGCCGGAATCGCCTAAATCAAGTGAGAACTTGGTGGTAACCATGATCTCGCTAGGCGTAGCGATGTTGGCGAATTGAGTGTGCATCTCCGAACGCTGATACTCCGGCTGGATCGGATAGACCCCTTGCCAAGCCTTTGCGTACTCGGCAATAACGACTTCGAGCAGGCGCTGAATAATGCGCTGCTCCGTTGAGGTGAATTCACGGCCCTCGATACGCGCGTGGAACCGTCCATTGCCGCCAAACATGCTGTCGATGATGGAGAACACTAGCGTTGGGTCCATGATGACCAGACCTGATCCGCGCAAGGGGCGAATACTTACGATGTTGATATTCGTTGGAACAACGACATCGCGTAGGAAGGCGCTGTACTTAAGCACCTTCACTTGGCTGATCGAGATCTCTGGGGTCTTGCGCATGAAGTTGAAGATGCCCAGACGAAAGTTGCGCGCAAATCGTTCGTTGATGATTTCGAGTGTCGGCATGCGCCCGCGGACGATGCGCTCTTGATTCGCGATGTCGTACTCACGAATGCCTGCGGCCGGCTCGGCGGGGGCTTCTTGTCGCTCCTCGCCATTCATACCCTCCAAAAGGGCATCGACCTCGTCTTGGGAGAGAAACTGCTGCTGTACGCTCATGCTCGCCGCTTTCCCATGCTCGCTATTGCATCACGAACTGCGAAAAATGAACCTCAATGAGCGTCTTGTCGTCTTCAGGTAGGTCCATAGCTTTGCGGGTTTCGACAAGAATTTCCTTAGCCAATTGCTCTTTCCCTTCGCGGCCCATCAGATCTCCCGCGGACTTGCTCGACAGTGCCATCAGTACGCGCCCGCGAATTGCAGGCATTTTGTTTTTGACGGCGTCACCGGTCGCTACATCAATGGTTTCGATGGCAAATACCACCTGAGCATAGCGCTCGCTTTCGCGATCATTCAAATTGACCGTGAAAGATTCGAACGGCACGAAAGTCGGTTTGGCTTTTGGGTCGCGCTTCGCCGTCCCCGCGTCTTTTGCAGCGGTGGCATCCGCGCCCTTCGTGGCGGCGGGGGCCGGCTTCAGGAAGTAGAAGCCAGCTCCGCCACCACCGGCTGCGATCACGGTTGCGGCGGCGATGATGATGACTAACTTTTTCTTCCCAGCGGGTTTCGGCGCTGCTTCTGCGGTCGCAGACATGCTCGCTTCCTCTCAAGTGATGAACATCTAACTCGAAGAAGTATTGCGCCTGTGTGCTGCGCCGGGTGCTTGAATAAAGCTGGTGAAAGTGCGCCTTTTCCTTGCCTGGCGGAGGCGCCGCTTGGATCCGAGGGCAATGGCTTACCGGTGCCTGTAGACGCCCCCGGGGAGCGGGTCAGGCGTACAGGTCCACTCGACCGTCAACAACTCGCTTGGCGGCTCGGGGTGCCCCTGCAAGGGGGTCTGTGGCAGCGGCTGTTTGATGCGCTGCTGGACGTGTTGCTGGTGTTCTAGACTCGCTGTCGGACCGCGATCCAGTTTCTCCCCCAGCACCTTGCGATGAGCGGTCATTTCCACGGATGTCGGCACTCCCCAAGGAGAGGCCCTGCCTCTCGAGCAGTTGAGCAAGCGCTGGGAGGCCTGATTCAACGCTATTTCGGACCTCTGCGCTGTCAGACAGGAAGGCAATGTGCATCTCATCTCCGCGCAGTTCAAGATCGATCTCGATGGTGCCGAGCTCAGGGGGGCTAATTGTCAGGGTGGCCTCTGCCAGCTGGTCTGCGGCAACCTGAGCAACAGCCTGTGCGAATGCACCAGACCAGTCGGGGCTGCCCAATCTCGGAGCGACAGTTACGGCGGCGGCTGTGTCGGCAGTCGGCTGACCAACGACTCCACCAATGAAGGGATTGGCGGGATCGGACAAGCGGCTCGCGCGACCAGACTGAGTGAGGCGATCACTCACCTCGTCCACGGAGTCGGCCAAACGGCCAGCGATCCCAGGGATCAAGCCTAGGCCCAGTTCTTTGACAGCACCGCTGCCGAGACTAGCCGCGACGCCACCCTCTAGGGCCGAAATTCGCCAAGACAGAGTGTGATCTGGACTGATGCTGCTCCTATTGAGGCCGGGGTCACCCACGAACCGCTCACTCGCACGCCGGTCGAATGATACGGCAAGCGTGGTCGCCAATTGCGGGTTGTTAACGTGACTGGCCTGCGAGCGCGAGAGTTCGTTTTGCAAGGAGGCAGTGGCATCTAGGCGTATCTGATTCGTAACAGCAGTGTGGTGGAGCGCGTCGCGCTGTAGCCCGCGACCATTTGGTGGCAACTGACCAGCACGCAGCAACGGATTACTAACTCCATTCTGCACACGGCTCGTGCGATGTTGGCTGGTCTGGGTCGTGCCATCGGCGCCGCTTCGCTCAGCATCAAGCCCCGGCGGCACTGCGGAGTTGGTGTCTTGAGTAGCCTTTCTGCCAACAGTGGCCGCCTCAATGCTTGGATCCGGATCGCCACGAGTTGTTAGTGAAGAGCCGGGTGAAGACGAGGCATCTTCTGCTGCGTCGCTGCCGGCGTCGCTGCCGGCGTCGCTTCCGACGAAGGGCGATGACAGGCCGGAGTTCGCGGCAGGCCCACTACGGGCTGAGTCTGCTGCTACGTTGACAGATGTCCCCGCTGGCGATTGCAAGCCGAGACCCACACCATTTTCCGGTACTCGGGTAGTTTGGGGACTATCGAATGCCTCGTTCAGTCTGTCGGCGCGATCTGTGTCGTGTTGCTCATCAGCGCCAAGCATCTGGCCGTCCTGCTTGGCATTGAGTTGCGGAACGGCAGAAAGGATGGCCGAGAAGGCGTCGGCACGCTGGGCGTGCACACCGTTGCCTGACTTTGGCATGCCTGCACGCGCTCTGGGCAGCGCGAGGCTCTGTGGGACATCGTTGGTTTGCATGACCGGTCCTATGCGAGGCGCGGATTGGATGTATTGGGCCTTCTGCGCGCATAGGCGCTGGCGCTGCGCTCATCTTCCAGCTTGCGTTCAGCAAGATGACTGATCTGGCGCGCTTCTTCTGCGCGGCGATCCATCAGCGTCTCAAAAGACATGACGCGCTTTTGTGCGTTCTGCTCTGCTGCCTTGACTTCATCGTATTTGAGTTGCAGGTTATCTAGCTCACGTTTCTGCTGCTTGATTGCGCTTTCGAGCTTGATGACGAATGCGTTGAAGTTACGCATGCCTTCGCTCGAACCAGCGCTAATCATGCGTGCGCGTTGGCGCTCGTTGTACTCAGCGCGGTACTTTTCTAATGCGTCGAGTTGAGCTTGCGCGGCGTCAACTCTCGCTTTGGCTTCTGATAAGCGCTTAGAAGTTGTGTTTCGTTCGCGTTGCGCCATATCTACGAGTACAGAAAAAATGGTGTCGGACATTTTCAAGGCCTTGAGCGTTGGGGGCGGAGACTGCAGAAATGAAGCGCTTTAATTGAGAAGCGGGGATTGACAAAGGCGTAATGTCGCCGTCCACAAGGTTGCAAATTGGGTATGTAGATTCATCGTTAGTGGAGCGTGTTGGCGGTAGTAGGGCCAATCAATTCGGTCAATTGCCGAACCGAATCGGTGTACGTGACCTGATCGAGCATTCCTTGCGCGAGGAACCCTTCGATGAGCGGGCGCTTGGCAATCGCCTCATCGAGAAGGGGATCTGTTCCAGGGACGTACGCACCTACGGAAATTAGATCTTGATTACGTGCTAAGCGGCTCACGAGGCCTTTAAAGCGCAGTGCGCTGTCGCGGTGCGCGGGGGATGCGATGTTTGCCATCACGCGAGAGATGGATTGCTCAGTATCTATCGCCGGGTATCTACCAGACTCGGCGATACGTCGCGACAATACGATATGCCCGTCTAGGATCGCGCGTGCGTTGTCCGCAACTGGGTCCTGTTGGTCGTCGCCCTCTGCTAACACAGTGTAGAACGCGGTGATGGAGCCCCGTCCTTCGGGCCCCATGCCGGCGCGTTCAACCAGCGCAGGTAGCTTGGCGAATACTGACGGGGGGTAGCCCTTGGTCGCAGGGGGTTCACCAATAGCCAAGGCGATCTCGCGGTGCGCCATAGCGAAGCGCGTCAGTGAGTCCATCAGCAGCAATACGTTTTTGCCCTGATCGCGAAAGTGCTCTGCGATTGCAGTGGCGTATGCCGCGCCTTGAAGGCGCAGCAGCGGCGGCAAGTCGGCAGGTGCGGCAACGACGACCGCGCGCTTGCGGCTTTCCGAATCGAGGATCTCTTCAATGAACTCCTTGACTTCACGGCCGCGTTCGCCGATCAAGCCGACGACGATGACGTCCGCGCTCGTGAATCTTGCCATCATGCCCAAGAGCACACTTTTGCCGACGCCTGATCCGGCGAAGAGGCCAATGCGCTGTCCAAGTCCAACTGACAGTAACGCATTAATGGTGCGAACACCGACATCAAGAGGCTGGGATATCGGCTCGCGGTCAATCGGGTTGATTGGCCGGTTACGAATCGGTCGGCGTTCGACCCGTACAACCGCGCCGCGTCGGTCGAGCGGCTGTCCGTCTGCGCCGACTACGCGACCGAGCAACCCATCGCCGATCGGCAACTGGCGCGACCGGTCTTCAGGCCTCCGCCATGGGTGATGGTACTTCCCTGGTGTCAGCGGTTGTACTGGCGGATCAAGGGACACAACGCGAGCGCCCGGAGAAAGCCCCGTCGGATCGCTAACAGGCATCAAATAGACACGGTCGTTCTCAAAGCCTACGACCTCGGCGTCAACAGTCTCGTCGTTATCAGATTGGATCAAGCAAGTAGAGCCAACCGGGACGTTGAGGCCCACGCATTCCAGCACCAGACCCGAAACCTTGACGAGTTTCCCACTACGGGAGAAGGCTAGTGGACGCTCTGTGAACGCGATGTGGTCATCAACAAATTGACGCCACTTTAGTGCCGCCGGCACATCCGGCGAATTGCTAATCTGCGGCGACATTTGCTTCCTCGCTCGGTGTGCGGCCCAAATTCAGCACTACTTGCTGCCAACGGGCTTCAAGAGTGGCGTCGATTTGCAGGCTATCGCTGTCGATGCGCACACCGCCGCGTGTGAGAGTAGGGTCGGGCAAGACGCGACAACCGCGGATGCTCAACTCGTCTGCGAGCTTCGGCGCGATGAGCTCAATGTCAGCCGGGTGCATGCTAATCGTTGGATACGCAACGCGTGACGAAAAGCTTGTCATGGCATCGCGAATCACTGTGTTGATAAGCTCCGGGCGCAGCGTAAGCTCGCTGCGGATCACCTGTTTCGCTAGCGAGAAGGCGAGGTCGAGAATGGCGTCAGCGACCGCAGTATCGAGCGCCGCATACTGCTCCTGCATCGATTGAATGAGTTGATCGACTCGCGCGTTGCGCGTATCGCTGTTTCGTGCGGCTTGCTCGGATCCAGTTCTTAACCCTTCGACAAGGCCGCGCTGGTAGCTGTCGCGCAGTGCTCGCTCTGCCAACTCTCGACCAGTGAGGTGTGGTTCCTCCGGGGGCATGTTTGAAACTTGATCTCCGCCTTCTAGAGGCATGAAGCGCCACGGTGTTGCGGCGGCCGCCGCGTCGAGGCTAGACATAAGCGTCCTCGCTCTTTCCGCCGAGAGAGATCTGGCCGTCTTCCGCCAGTCGTCTTACCGCTTTGAGGATTTCCTTTTGTTCGCGCTCGACGTCGGACACCTTTACTGGGCCGCGTGATTCAAGGTCTTCCTTGAGCATCTCTGCCGCGCGCGAGGACATATTTTTGTAAACCTTCTCCGCGAGCTCGGCGGGAGTGCCCTTCAGAGCGATAGTGAGCGAGTCGGTTTGGATTTCACGTAGAACTAGCTGAATGGCTCGATCTTCGAGATCAATCAGGTTCTCGAATGTGAACATCTGATCCTCGATCTTAGTCGCCAACTCAGGGTCGTACTCACGGATGGAATCAAGCGTTGTCTGCTCGAAAGAGGACCCCATGAAGTTGAGGATGCCAGCAGCGCATTTGACGCCGCCGAGGGTTGCTTTCTTGAGTTTGTCGCTTCCAGACATGATCTTGGCGAGCACGTCGTTGAGTTCTGCGAGAGCGTTGGGCTGAATGCCGTCGATGGTTGCAATGCGTAGCAGGACGTCGTTGCGTGTGCGCTCGACCAATCGGCCCAGGATGTCAGCTGCTTGATCTTGCTCGAGGTGAACGAGGATCGAGGCAATGATCTGCGGATGTTCGTTGCGAATCAGTTCTGCAACGGTGTCCGGATCCATCCACTTGAGGCCCTCAATGCCCGATACGTCCCGTCCAGCAAGGATGCGGTCAATCAGAAAACCTGCTTTCTCTTCACCGAGCGCCTTGACCAGAACGCCGCGTACAAACGCGTCGTTATCAGCGACCAGCGATGCGTTGGTGCTTGCGTTCGCGCTGAAGTCGGTTAGCACGGCATCAAGTTTTTCTTTGTTCACCGTCCTGATGCGCGCCATTGTTTCGCCAAGCTTCTGCACCTCTTTAGGGCTCAGAAACTTGAACACCTCTGCGGCCTGCTCTTCGCCGATCGACATGAGCAGGATCGCGCTATTTGTCAGGCCGTCTTCATCCATTGCTGCCTACCCATTGACGAACGACGTTGGCGACGATAGCGGGGTCGTTTTTAGCGATCTGTTTAACCTTGTCTAACTCAGATGGCTCCCCAGATGGTGCTGGCAGCGCACCCGCAGATGGACCGCCTGCGGCGATCATCGGCACCGCACCCCCGTTTCCGGCGTTGCCGCGTCTCTCCGTGATTGCTCGTAGCGCGGGTTTGATCACGCCAAACACGACGATCAGCAAGATCAGCACAAAACCCAGTCCTTTGCCGATCTCCTTGGCGAGGCTCACGTTGGCAGGTTCCTTCCACCATGGGGTCTCTACAGGCGTGGGCGCCACCTCCGCAGAGAATGGCGCATTCACCACGTTGATAGAGTCGCCACGCTCTTTGGAGAAGCCAACGGCTTCTTGGACGAGTGACTGGATCTGTGTCATCTCCGCTTCAGTGAGCGGTGTGACGGTGGTTTTGCCCTCCGCATCAACCGTCTTGCGATGGTTGATTAGCACCGCCGCGGTAATTCGCTTAATTGTGCCGGTCTGGTTGCGGACCCGCTTGATTGTCTTGTCGATCTCGTAGTTGGTGACCGCCTCACGACGCGCAGGGTTCCCGCCCGCAGCCGGTTGATTGGGTGCGCCAGTGGTGCCGTTTGGTGTGTTGCTGAGCGCGCCTGGGATGCCACCACCCGTCGTTCCTGCCGCTGCGCTGGATGCCTCTGAACTGGTTTGGCTGCGCACGACAACCTTGGCGTCCGTTCCCTGATTCGGCGTGAAGGTCTCGGCGGTCGATTCAATCTGGCTAAAGTCGATGTCCGTCGAAACTTGC
>JAJTHU010000093.1 GCA_021300055.1 Nitrosomonadaceae bacterium
ATCACCTACCCAGCCGCTTGGGGCCCAGAGGGCATTGAGGCGGCCATGGCCAGCCTCTGCGCCCACGCTGAGGACGCCATCAAGTCTGGGTTCAATTTGCTCATCGTGACCGATCGCCGAGTGAACGCCGAGCGCGTCGCGATTCCTGCACTACTGGCAGTGGGTGGCATTCATCAACATTTGGTGCGCAAAGGCTTGCGCACCTCGACAGGCTTGGTAGTGGAGACCGGCTCTGCACGCGAAGTGCATCACTTTGCATTGCTTGGTGGCTATGGCGCAGCAGCAGTTCACCCGTACTTGGCACTCGAAACGCTGCATCACCTCAAGGACTACGTCGGCGACTACGATCCTGCTGAAGCGGAAAAGAAATACATCAAGGCCGTGTCGAAGGGCCTGCTGAAAGTCATGTCCAAGATGGGCATCTCGACCTATCAAAGCTACTGCGGCGCGCAGATTTTTGAAGCAGTCGGACTCTCATCCGAATTCATCAAGAAGTACTTCACGGGCACGGCGAGCAATGTCGAAGGCATCGGCATTTTTGAGGTGGCCGAAGAAGCGATGCGCCTCCACCAGAAGGCCTTTGGGGATGATCCCGTACTGCGCACACAACTCGACGCGGGCGGTGAGTACGCCTATCGCGTACGCGGCGAGGAGCACATGTGGACGCCGGATGCAATCGCAAAGCTGCAACACTCAACACGACAAAACTCCTACGAAACCTACAAGGAGTACGCACGCATCATCAACGACCAGACGAAGCGTCACATGACGTTGCGTGGGTTGTTTGAACTTAAGCCGGTGGGTGCCCCAGTTCCTCTGGAGGAAGTTGAGCCCGCGCGTGAGATCGTCAAGCGGTTTGCCACGGGCGCGATGTCGCTCGGCTCCATCTCGACTGAGGCGCATGCGACCTTGGCCATCGCGATGAATCGCATCGGCGGCAAGTCCAACACGGGCGAGGGCGGCGAAGACCCGAAACGCTTCATCCCCATCGAAAAAGATGGCGAGTCGCTCAAATCGAAGTTGGGTGATGTCGTCCTTGCACCGGTCGCGAGCAATCCGCTGAAGAAGGGCGATTCGCTCCGCTCGAAGATTAAGCAGGTTGCGTCCGCACGCTTTGGCGTGACCGCAGAGTACCTGCAATCTGCAGATCAAATTCAGATCAAGATGGCGCAAGGCGCGAAGCCAGGCGAGGGCGGTCAACTACCAGGCCACAAAGTGTCGTCCTACATTGGTCAGTTGCGTTTTTCGACGCCAGGCGTTGAGTTGATCTCCCCGCCACCGCACCACGACATTTATTCGATCGAAGACCTCGCGCAGCTGATTCACGATCTCAAAAACGCAAACCGCAACGCGTCCATTTCTGTGAAGCTCGTGTCTGAGGTCGGCGTCGGTACCGTCGCCGCAGGTGTTGCCAAAGCGAAGGCCGATCACGTCACGATCGCCGGACACGACGGCGGCACCGGCGCGTCGCCAGTCTCGTCGATCAAGCACGCTGGTACGCCGTGGGAATTGGGCCTTGCAGAAACCCAGCAGACGCTCGTCCTCAATCGACTTCGCGGCCGGATTGCAGTGCAAGTTGACGGACAACTCAAAACAGGGCGAGATGTCGTCGTCGGTGCGCTTCTCGGCGCGGACGAGTTTGGATTCGCTACCGCCCCTCTGGTCGTTGAGGGTTGCATCATGATGCGCAAGTGTCACCTCAATACTTGTCCGGTTGGCGTTGCAACCCAAGACGCAGAGCTGCGCAAGAAATTCACGGGACAGCCTGAGCACGTGGTGAACTACTTCTTCTTCGTCGCCGAAGAGGTGCGCGAACTCATGGCGAGCCTTGGCGTTCGCAAGTTCGATGAGCTTATCGGTCGTGCAGACTTACTCGACATGCGCCGCGGCGTGGAGCATTGGAAAGCTAAAGGATTAGACTTCTCCAAGATCTTCCATCTGCCTGCCATGCCTGCAGAAGTGTCTCGCCACCACACCGAGCATCAAGACCATGGTCTCGATGCCGCGCTTGATAACCGACTCATTGCTGAGGCGGAACCTGCTCTGGCGCGCAAGGAGAAAGTCCTACTCTCGCATGAGATTCGAAATCTCAATCGAACCGTTGGGACGATGCTCTCTGGTGAGGTGGCGAAGCGCTATGGGCACGCTGGACTCGCAGAAGACACGATCAGCATCAAGCTCAGCGGTACTGCGGGGCAAAGCTTTGGTGCCTTCTTGGCGCGCGGGGTGACACTCGACTTAACGGGTCAAGGGAATGACTACGTCGGTAAGGGACTTTCTGGCGGGAAGATCATCGTGAAGCCAGACCCTGCATTCAAGGGCGACCCCTCAGAAAACATCATCGTTGGCAACACGGTGATGTACGGCGCGATCACGGGCGAGTCTTATTTCCGCGGCGTCGCAGGAGAACGCTTTTGCGTACGCAACTCTGGCGCCGCAGCGGTGGTTGAAGGCACCGGGGATCACGGTTGCGAGTACATGACCGGTGGCACTGTCGTTGTCCTCGGCCGCACCGGACGCAACTTTGCGGCGGGGATGTCGGGCGGCGTCGCCTACGTCCTCGATGAAGATGGTTTGTTTGGTCGTCGCTGCAACAAGGCCATGGTGCAGATCGAGCCGCTCTCCGACAAGGCCTCTGCCGACGCGCACTTGGACATGGCTGACACAGACATTCTGATGACTTTGATCGAGCGTCATGCGCGTTACACCGGTAGCGAGCGCGCCAAAACGATCATCGCCAATTGGGCGGTCTGGCTACCCAAGTTTGTCAAGGTCATGCCGACCGAGTACCGACGTGCCCTGCGCGAGCTTGCTGCGCAGCGCGATGCCAACCAAAAAGCCGCCGCCTAGCTTTTCACCGAATACTACTGAGCAAACCAAATGGGAAAGATCACCGGTTTCATGGAACTCGAGCGCGTTGAAGAGCCAGCGCGTCCGGTCGCCGAGCGAGTAAAGAACTACAAAGAATTTGTTCTGCATCTTTCCGATGCCGACGCCAAACAGCAAGGTGCGCGCTGTATGGATTGCGGAATTCCGTTTTGCCAGTCGGGTTGCCCAGTCAATAACATCATCCCAGACTTCAACGACTTGGTGTTTCGGCAAAACTGGCACGAGGCAATCAACACACTGCACTCGACCAACAACTTCCCTGAGTTCACGGGACGCGTTTGCCCAGCACCGTGCGAGGCGGCTTGCACGCTAAACATTAACGATGCGCCAGTCGGCATCAAATCGATCGAGCACGCGATCATCGACAAAGCGTGGGAGATGGGTTGGGTTAAGCCGCTGCCGCCCAAATCACGCACGGGTAAGCGCGTCGCAATCGTCGGCTCTGGTCCGGCTGGTCTCGCCGCTGCACAGCAGCTCGCGCGCGTTGGCCACGACGTGGTGGTGTTCGAGAAAAGCGACCGCATCGGCGGTTTGCTGCGCTATGGCATCCCCGACTTCAAGATGGAGAAGTCGCACATCGATCGGCGCGTCGAGCAGATGCAAGCAGAGGGTGTGCGGTTTCGATGTGGTCAGAACATCGGTGTTGATACGCCGGCCGAGGTGTTGACCGCAGACTTCGACGCCGTGATCCTCGCTGGTGGTGCTGAGTGGCCAAGGGATTTACCAGTACCCGGGCGCGAGTTGAGCGGAGTGCATTTCGCAATGGATTTTCTGCCGCAGCAAAACCGTGTCGTTGCAGGCGATAAGGTCGGCAGCCAAATCCTCGCGACCGGCAAGCATGTGGTGGTCATCGGTGGCGGCGATACCGGTAGCGATTGCGTCGGCACGTCGATCCGTCAGGGTGCGGCCTCGGTCACGCAGTTTGAGCTTTTGCCAATGCCGCCTGAGCAAGAGAACAAGCCGCTGGTGTGGCCGTATTGGCCCGTGAAATTGCGCACCTCGTCTTCGCACGAAGAGGGCTGTTCGCGTGATTGGTCTGTCGCGACCAAGCGCTTTGGGGGCAGCAACGGCCAGGTGCAAAAGTTGGTCGCTTCGCGTGTCGAGTGGAAAGACGGCAAGATGGCGGAAGTTCCCGGTTCCGAGTTCGAGCTGCGAGCCGACCTCGTGCTCCTCGCCATGGGTTTCATGGGCCCGACGCAATCAGGGCTGCTGGAGCAATTTGCGGCGCTCGGCGTCGAGCGCGACCAACGCAAAAACGTCAAGGCCACTACGGAAGGCCAGATGGCTTACCAGACCACCCATGCGAAAGTCTTCGCGGCAGGCGACATGCGGCGTGGGCAATCGTTAGTGGTCTGGGCTATCCGAGAAGGACGCCAATGTGCGCGCTCGGTCGACGAATTCCTGATGGGTCGTTCCGATTTGCCCAGATAGGGTGCGCACCGACCATTGGGGGCATGCGCAAGCGTGCACGATGTGGACGTAGCAGCGTGGGGTGCCATAATTCCGAGGTCACCTTCACGAAAGCGCCGCAAGCAATGGCTCCTCTTCAGAACGATGTATTCCTCCGTGCGTTGCTGCGCCAACCAACGCCCTACACGCCCATTTGGATCATGCGCCAAGCGGGGCGTTATCTTCCAGAGTACAACGCCACGCGCAAGCGCGCCGGAAGTTTCTTGGGTCTCGCGAAGAACCCGGGTTATTGCACTGAAGTGACACTGCAACCGCTCGATCGATTTCCACTCGATGCGGCCATTTTGTTTTCAGACATCCTCACAATTCCCGACGCGATGGGGCTAGGACTCTACTTCGCGGAAGGAGAGGGCCCAAAGTTCGAGCGACCATTGCGCCACGAGGATGAGGTTGCGAGGTTGCCAGTCGCTGACATGGGCTCGTTGCAGTACGTATTTGATGCTGTGACGCAGATCCGCACCGCACTAAATGGGCGCGTGCCACTGATCGGTTTTTCGGGTAGTCCGTTCACACTGGCGTGCTACATGATTGAGGGCGGCGGCTCGGACGATTTTCGCCTGACGAAGTCGATGATGTTTCGACGTCCCGATCTGTTGCACAGCATCTTGCGCAAAAACACACAAAGTGTCATCGCCTACCTCAACACCCAAATCGATGCCGGGGCGCAAGCGGTCATGCTCTTCGATACGTGGGGCGGTATGCTCTCGCACACGGCTTATCAGGAGTTCTCGCTCGCTTACGCACAGCAAGTCATGGCGGGGATCAAGCGAGAGCACGAGGGTCGTATCGTTCCCAGAGTTTTCTTTACCAAGGGCGGAGGCTTGTGGTTAGAAAGCATGGCCACGTGCGGTGCCGATGCGCTTGGGCTGGACTGGACAATTGACCTTGCCAATGCGAAGCGTCGAGTAGGAGCGCAAGTCGCACTGCAGGGCAATCTTGATCCGGCCACGTTATTTGCGTCGCCCGAAATGATTCAGCAAGAGGCTCGACGCGTTTTGCGTGAGTTCGCGTACGACGGCAGCGCCGACGGGCACGTCTTCAACTTGGGGCATGGCATCTCGCAGTTTACGGACCCCGCCAACGTCGCCGCGCTAGTCAGCGCTGTACACGAGGCGAGCCGCCGAAAGTAGCGATTTCGGGCTGGTTCCTGCGGTTGCGAGCCAGCTTGTCAAGCAGAAAATTTTTTGCGAAGTCCGCTTTAGGGGCTTGATTATTCACAGCCATCCTGTTCTCGCAACTTCCGTTAAGTTGCTCTGACGACGCTTGATGAATACTCTACAACTGCCTGATTTATATAAATTTAATGAATTCTCGCATTGGCGCCGAGCCGCGCTACGGCGCAACATTGCTCTGAGTTTGCTTGAGAAATCCGGAGTATTCACAAAGTTATCCACAGCCCGCGCGGGGCGTCTACCCGCGAATGACGTAGAGAATCTGAGCGCGTGATGCTAAGGATTGCACGCGTGGGGCTGGATGTGCCCCTGTTCCAAACTTTCGACTTTCTAGTTCCGACGTCGCTAGATCTTTCAGTGGGCCAATTGGTTCGCGTACCGTTCGGCAGGCGCGCGGGACACACGGAGTTAGGCGTCGTTCTAGAACTCGACTCGAAGAGCGACTTCGCCCCAGAAAGACTAAAGCCTATCGACAGCGCCGTCGAAGGCGTGGCGACGCTAGACCCGTCGCTGCTCGAACTGTTCGGATTCTGTTCGCGGTACTACCAAGCGCCGCTGGGCCAAGTGATTACGGCTACATTGCCGCCTGCGCTTCGTGCGCATATGCGTGCCGAAGCATCCGCCAAGCGCAAGGCAATCCACGCGGCCTACGAAATAACCGACACAGGACGTGTCGCCTTACTCACTTTACCGAAACGCGCGACCGCGATGCGCCTGCTTCTCGATGCGCTCGGCGGACAACCCCATACGATCGGTGCGCTGCGCACCATCCACGCTCGCGCAGGCGCGCTGTTGCGCCAAGCGATCCAACATGGATGGGCGAGGCAAAGCACCGCCCAGGCGACCTCGACGGTTGCCACTATTGGCGAGGTGCCTGAGTTAACGGCGGACCAAAAGCGCGCACTCGATGCGATCAACCAACCCGGCAATCAACCACGAGCGCATTTGCTGCAAGGCATTACGGGTAGCGGCAAGACCGAGATTTATTTGCGCCTGATTGCCAACGCGCTAAGCCGCAACCAGCAATCGTTACTTCTGGTCCCTGAAATCAATCTTACCCCTGCATTGCTCACCCAAGTCACGCATCGATTTCCTAGCGCTCGACTTGCGATCGCACATAGCGGCATGGCCGCAAACGAACGGCTTGCCGATTGGCTAGACGCACAGAGTGGTGAAGCGCAAATCGTGATCGGCACACGACTTGCGGTTTTCACGCCGATGCCCTCACTCGGGCTAATTGTGATCGACGAGGAACACGACCCCTCGTTCAAGCAGCAAGAGGGAACGCGCTACTCCGCCCGCGATCTCGCACTCGTTCGGGCGAGCAACGCGAAGATTCCGATCGTGCTGGGCTCAGCAACGCCATCCATAGAATCTCTTGAGAATGCAGCGCGAGGACGGCTGAACCTCATCAAGATGAGCTCACGCGCTGTGCGTTCTGCGCGACTCCCAATTGTCGAGTTTGTGAACCTCAACGCCGAGAAGGCGAGAGACGGTCTGACCGACAGCCTACGCCGCGCCATTGAGCAAACACTCGCACGTGGCGAGCAAGCGATGGTGTTCATCAACCGGCGTGGCTATGCGCCGGCGCTGCATTGCCCTAGTTGTGGGTGGATGCCCGAGTGCACGCGATGTAGTGCACGGATGGTGTTTTATCGCGCCTCACAGCGATTGAAATGCCACCACTGCGGCGCTGATTCGCGCGCGCCAAACGTTTGCCAGAAGTGTGGGCATGCGGAGCTCCACGCGGCTGGTCAAGGGAGCGAGCGTATCGAGGACGCGGTGATTGCGGCATTTCCGAACGCACGCGTCGCACGCATTGACCGCGACTCAACTCGAAGGCGAGGCGAAGCAGAGCGGCTTTTGCTTGCGGCGGAGCAAGGCGAGCTCGACATCCTCGTGGGTACGCAGATGCTCGCAAAGGGACACGACTTTCCAAAGCTGACCCTGGTTGGCGTGATCAACGCAGACAGCGCGGTATTTGCCGCCGATTTTCGCGCTGCAGAGCGAATGGCGCAGCAACTCATGCAGGTTTCGGGGCGCGCCGGGCGCGCAGACCGACCCGGTCGGGTTCTCATCCAGACGAGGTTCGCCGAGCACCCTGTCTTCCAAGCGGTTTCGCATCACGACTATGACGCCTTCGTTGCCGTCGCCTTGCGCGAAAGACAATTGATGCACCTACCACCGTTTTCGTACCTCGCTCTGCTGCGGGCTGAGGCCAAGAGCAAAGAAGCCGTCAGCGCGTTTCTGGCGCAGGCACAGTCTCTCGCCAAACAATACGCCGCGCCTCTCGACGTAAAGGTATGGGAGCCGGTCGCCGCTACCTTAGAGCGCAAGGCCGGTTTTACCAGACTGCAGATGATGGTTCAGGCCGCCGACCGCAAGCAAATGCAGCGCTTTCTGGTGGATTGGTTATCTGACGTTCGAGAGCAAAAGTTCTCCCAAGTGCGCTGGCATATCGACGTGGATCCGATTGAGGTCTGACGCATCCTCAAAGATCTACGGCCACGATAGCGGAAGGATGGGGCGCGAATGCCCTCGTCGCTATAATGTTGGGCTAATCAATTGCACCTTGCGTACGCATTACGCGTCGACCACTTGGCTATACACTCCGCAATGTCTCACTCTGCAATCTCTGGATACCTCGACAACCGCTCTGCCGTCGCTGCGCTTTTTCAGGCGGCCGTTTTCGATGCTTTTCCCGCGCTACGCGACGACTCTCCACAGTTTGTAGTGGCTGTTGAGCAACCAAAAAATCCAGACCACGGCCACTTCGCTGTAAACAGCGCGCTTCACCTCACCAAGCGCTTGGGTAAAAAGCCGCGCGAGATTGCCGAGTCCATCGTCGCAGCACTGAAGGCCGACAACGGCTTGTTGGCGTCACGACCTGAGATCGCGGGGCCCGGCTTCATAAACGTGCGCTTGTCGCGTCATGCTGAGACGCAAGTCATTCACGCCATTCGCGCGCTAGGTGACGAGTTCGGCAAAAGCCATGTTGGCAATGATGCGCCGCTTATGGTTGAGTTTGTCTCGGCGAACCCGACCGGCCCACTGCACGTTGGACACGGGCGTGGCGCCGCCATTGGTGACACTCTCGCAAGGTTGCTCGATAGCCAAGGCTACAAGGTCACACGAGAGTTCTATTACAACGACGCCGGCGCACAGATCAACAACCTCGCTGCGTCTGTTACTGCGCGTTTAAAGGAGCGCGCTGGGGTGGCTTGCGAGTTTCCAGAAGATGGCTACCGTGGCGATTACATTCGCGAGATTGCCGAGCTCTACGCCGCACAGCACCCGGAAGACCTCCTAGGTAATCAAACAGACCAGGTCCGCGGTTTTGCCGTTGCCGCGCTACGCCACGAGCAGGATCTGGATCTCAAGGCGTTCGATGTGCAGTTCGACAACTACTACTTGGAATCATCCATCTATACGGATGGCCTCGTGGAGAAAACCGTTGCGCAACTCGTCGCCAATGGCCACACCTACGAAGAAGGTGGTGCGCTCTGGCTGCGAACCACAACGTTTGGGGACGATAAGGATCGCGTGATGCGCAAGTCCGATGGCACATACACGTACTTTGTGCCGGACATCGCCTATCACGTCACAAAGTTTCAGCGTGGATTCGGTCGTGCGATTACTGAGCTTGGCGCCGATCACCATGGTTCGCTGATGCGGGTGAAGGCCGGCCTTCAGGCAATGGGTTTAGGAATTCCACCTGGTTATCCCGACTACGTACTGCATCAGATGATCACTGTGATGCGTGGCGGTGAAGAGGTTAAGATTTCCAAGCGTGCGGGCAGCTACGTGACGCTGCGAGACTTAATCGACGAGGTTGGACGCGATGCCACGCGTTACTTCTTCCTCATGCGCAAGTCGGACTCTCAGCTCACCTTTGACATTGATCTGGCCAAGAGTCGGTCCGAGGACAACCCTGTGTACTACGTGCAGTACGCACACGCACGAATCTGTCGCGTGTTGGAACAGTGGGGCGGCGACGTGACGTCGTTGTCAGACGCGGATCTCTCGCGTCTAGAGTCGTCCTACGAATCGACCCTTCTGCGCAGCATTGCAGACTTTCCGGAAACACTCGCGATCGCCGCGCGTGAACTTTCGCCGCACTTGATCGCGAATTACCTCAGCGACATCGCCGCGAAAATGCACACCTACTACAATGCCGAGCGCTTCTTGCTTGATGACGTCGGCTTGACGCACGCGCGCCTGGCGTTGATCGTGGCCGTGCGCCAAGTCATCCGTAACGGTCTGCGCGTCTTGGGCGTTTCGGCACCAGAGAGGATGTAACAATGGCGAGCGACTCACGACAAAAGACCGCCCCCAACCAGTCTTCTGGACGCTCCTCGGGGGCAGGAAAGCGCCCAGGGATGAATCCGCTGTTCGCGGGGATCATCATCGGCGTCGTGCTGGGCGTGTTTATCGCGCTCGGTGTAGCGATATGGCTGAATCGTAACGCCAACCCCTTTGTCGAAAAATCCAAACCGGTGGAGGCTCTTGCACCTATCAAGCAAGCGGCCCCCGCAAAACCTGGCGACCCTGCCGCGCCGGGAGAAAAGCCGCGATTCGAGTTCTACGACATACTGCCCGGTGATGGAAAGACCGCCCCTGGCAAAGCGGCAAAGCCAACTGAATCGGCAGCGCCGCACACGCCTGCCGCCGCGGCGCCGGCACCTCCGGCGTCTTTACCCGCCCCTGCTCCAGCAGCGTCTAACCCCGCGCCAAGCAAGCCGCAGGAGCCGCTCTTTCTACAAGCTGGTGCCTTCCAGAACGAGTCTGATGCCGAAAGCCTGAAGGCAAAGATCGCCTTTGCCGGTTTTGAGGCAACCGTGAAGCCCGTCAACGTGGCAGGCAAGGGAACGTTGTATAGAGTGCGCTTGGGGCCATTCCGCAGCCAAGAAGAAGTGAACAGAATCAAGTCAACGCTGTCTCAAGCTGGCATCAACGCCGCCGTCGTCAAGCCCGAATAGTTATCCGAACTGCCCTCATAGGAATCATCATGCTCTCGAATGTTTTTCCGAGTCCATTCAGTCGTATGCAGGCTGGCTTCGCCACGTTTGCACTGGCACTAGCGATCGCGAGCACCTCTGCCCTAGCCCAGGGATCGCGCGAAGTAACACTCATCGATCCGCCGCAGCCAACACCGGCCGATGGCACGATTGAAGTTCTCGAGTTTTTCTCTTACGGCTGTGTTCACTGCGCCAACCTAGAGCCCCCACTTGAGGCTTGGAAAAAACAATTGCCGCCAGACGTGAAGTTCCGCCGCGTTCCGTCGGGCTTCAATCTCGGTGGCCTCGACGAGATCTCAGTGTTCCACACGTTGGAAGCGATGGGGCAGCTTGATCGGCTCCACAGAAAGCTTTTTGATGCACTGCATACCGAGCGTGCCATGCTGGGACACAAACCAACGTTCTTGAAATGGCTAGAGAAGAATGGTGTCGACCCGAAGCAGTATGAGGCTGTTGAAAAATCGTTCTCCGTGCAAACCAAGGTAATGCGCGGACGACAACTGGCGAGCCAATACAAGGTCACCAACACGCCCACCATTGTGGTCGGTGGTCGATTCGCCCTCATCCAAACCGGCGGCGCCGCAAATTTCTTGGCGGCGGTTGACCGCACCGTCGCTCAGTTGCGCGCGCAATCTGCGCCTCGTAATGCCGGGTCAGCGCCAAGGCCTGCCGCAAAGAACTAAGCTGTCCAAAGCGGTTTGAAACGAAAACGGCGCGTTACGCGCCGTTTTCGTTTTGTGCGCTGCGCCGGAAGTCGTTAAACGCATAAACTGCGAACATGCAAAAGATATTCATCACCGGCGCTTCGAGCGGAATTGGCGAAGCACTCGCGCGACAGTATGCCAAGGCCGGGGCGCAACTCGCACTGGTCGCGCGGCGCGGTGATTGGCTTGAGCGTGTCGCCCGGGAGTTGTCGACGCTTGGACCGACGCCCGCTGTATACGTGTGCGATGTCCGTGACAGCGATGCACTGCGTGCGGCCGCAGGCGACTTCATGGCACGTTACGGGGTCCCTGACATCGTCATCGCCAACGCAGGTGTGTCGCGCGGCACGCTCACTGAAATGGAAGACGACCTGCTAGCGTTTCAAGAAATCTTTGATATCAACGTAATGGGGATGGTGAACACTTTCCATCCGTTTGTTGAGGCGATGAAGTGGCGCGGGAATGGCACCCTCGTCGGTATCGCCAGCGTCGCCGGCTTTCGCGGCATCCCTGGTGGTGGCGCCTATTCGGCATCGAAAGCGGCCGCGATCCGTTACTGCGAGAGCCTGCGTGTTGAACTGCGCCAGAGCGGTGTGGCAGTGGTCACAATTTGTCCGGGCTATATTCGCACCCCAATGACGGCGGTCAATCGCTTCAAGATGCCGTTCTTGATTGATGTTGACGTTGCTGCCGCCAGATTCGTGCGTGCAATACGCGAGAAACGCAGCTTCACGGTTATCCCGTGGACAATGGGTGTTGCGGCTCGCATCCTACGTATTGCGCCCAACTGGCTATACGACCGCGTGTTCCAGCGCATGCCACGGAAGCCGCGCTAGCCTACCAAGTTCATCGACAAGTCCCGATTCATGTCCAAGCTGCTTAGTCGCCGTGATCTAAGTTTCTTACTCTACGATTGGCTCCAAGTAGAGCGCCTCATCACACGACCTCGCTACGCCCAGCACGACCGCACCACGTTCGATGCTGTGCTCGAAACCGCCGAGAAGATCGCGACTGACCTGTTCGCGCCCCACAATCGGATGAGCGATCTCAATGAGCCGCATTTCGACGGTACACGCGTGACGTTGATTCCAGACGTCAAACGCGCGCTTGATGCGTTTAATGCTGCCGGTCTCGTTGCCGCAGGCCAAGACGAAGCACACGGCGGCATGCAGTTGCCAGCGGTAATCGACAAAGCATTGATGGCGTACTTCATGTCAGCCAATTGCGCGACTGCCGCGTATCCGTTTCTCACCATCGGCAACGCCAACCTCCTGCTCGCGCACGGGTCTGAAGATCAGATCTTGAAGTTCGTTCGCCCAATGCTGGAGGGACGTTTCTTTGGGACGATGTGCTTGTCTGAGCCACAGGCAGGGTCGTCGTTGTCCGACATCACCACACGCGCCGAACCCCAAGCCGACGGGACTTATCGCTTGTATGGAACCAAGATGTGGATTTCGGCAGGCGAGCACGAACTCTCAGAGAACATCATCCATCTCGTTCTAGCACGCACACCAAATGCGCCGCTAGGCGTGAAAGGCATTTCGCTTTTCATCGTGCCCAAGTTTCTTGTTAATACTGATGGCTCGCTAGGCGAGCGTAACGACGTTGTGCTCGCGGGTTTGAACCACAAGATGGGCTATCGCGGCACAACCAACTGCCTACTAAGTTTCGGTGAGGGTGTGCATCAGCCCGATGGGCATGGTGGTGCCGTTGGTTACCTGATCGGTGAACAGCACCGAGGCTTGGGCTACATGTTCCATATGATGAACGAGGCGCGTATCGGCGTTGGCCTCGGTGCCACGATGCTAGGCTACACCGGCTATCTACACGCGCTCGACTACGCGCTGCAGCGACCGCAGGGACGCCATCCGCAGAATAAAGATCCGGCCAGTCCGCAGATACCGATCATTGAACATGCGGACGTTCGGCGCATGTTGCTGGCTCAAAAATCCTATGTCGAAGGCGCGCTGGCCCTCAATCTGTATTGCGCAATGCTTGTCGACGAAGAGCGAACCGCACCAACACCTGAGTTGCGACAAGATGCTACCGATCTATTGGATATTCTGACGCCCATCGCCAAAGGCTGGCCGTCACAATGGTGTCTTGAGGCGAATTCGCTCGCGATTCAGGTGCTCGGCGGTTACGGCTACACGCGCGACTTTCCCGTTGAACAGTTTTACCGGGACAATCGCCTAAACGCCATCCACGAGGGCACGCATGGCATCCAAGCGCTTGACTTGCTTGGGAGAAAAGTTGTGCTCAACGATAGTCGTGCCTACCTGTTGCTGGTCGACCGGATCCGCGCGTCGGTGCAAGCCGCGCGTCAGACCGACCAAGCTGATCTGCACGAATACGCCAGTCTGCTTGAAGGCATGCTCGCACGGCTTTCAGCCACAACCAAAGCATTGTGGTCGGCCGGCAATTTGAATGTGACGCTGGCAAACGCGAGCACCTATCTTGAGGCGTTCGGGCATGTTGTGATTGCGTGGATCTGGCTGTCGCAAGCGACGGTCATCGCAGACCAGCAGCATGGCACTTCATCAGCCGAAGCCAAAGCCGCTCCCGACTTCGCATCTGGAAAACTGTACGCCTGTCGTTATTTTTTCCGCGTGGAGTTGCCGAAGGTGAGGGTGATGTTGGATCTCCTCACATCACTCGACACCACGGCGCTCGATATGCGCGCGCAGTGGTTCTGAGGAAACCAAGCACAAGCCACGGACATGAGCGAACCCGCAACCAATTCAACCACACGATTTTCCGATCGAGTTGAGGACTACATCCGCTACCGGCCAGACTATCCCATCGAAATTCTGGATGTCTTGGCGGCGAAATGCGGTCTCTCTCCGGAAAGTGTCATCGCCGACGTTGGCTCTGGTACTGGCATTCTGTCGCGACTGTTCCTTGAGAACGGCAATCCTGTGGTCGGCATTGAACCTAACAAAGACATGCGCGAGGCGGGGGAGCGATTGCTGAGCGATTACGCTCGCTTCACAAGTTTGGATGCGCGCGCCGAGGCAACTCGCCTTCCAGCACAATCCATGGACTTCGTCGTCGCTGGCCAGGCGTTCCACTGGTTTGAGGCCGGCGCGACCCAACAGGAGTTCAAACGGATTCTAAAAGAAGATGGCTACGTCGTATTGATCTGGAACGATAGACGAGTGGACAACAGTCCGTTCCACCGCGAATACGAAGCCTTCTTGCAGCGCTTCGCCATTGATTACGCACAGATCAACCACAAGAACACCCAGCAACCTGAGGTGCTGGCGCAGTTTTTTGGCGGGCCTTGTGCTGAGGTCGCGCTCGAGAACCAACAGCGGTTCGGCATTGAAGGCTTGCTCGGTCGAATCAACTCTTCATCTTATATGCCAGGGCCCTCACACCCCCGGCGTTCGGAGATGGAGGCAGCAGCGCGAGCGCTTTTCACTACGCACGCAAAAGACAATCAGGTCACACTCGAATACGACACGCGTGTTTACTACGGTCGACTTAGCTGAAAGAGTGGCCCTCTAGTAGCGTCCAGTCAGCCCCAAGGCGACGAATGGCGGTTCGCGCCCAACAAGTTTCTCGAGCATGATGAGTTCAGCGTCACTGTGGTTGATGAACGGGCCGGTCTCCGCGCGCATATTCCCGCCTCCTTGTTCCAACCAAAGCGGGCTCTCGTGGTGCGTGGACTTCACCTCCTTCGGCGCCATGCCGGGGCCTTCAATCACCGCTTCCCCGTAGCAAAGACAGAAGTAGGTCCGCGATTCGTGTATTTCGAGGTAGAAGCCCGTGCCGCGGATACCGATCGTGGCGGCTGCCGCGCGAAAGTGCACTGGGCGCTGAGGTCCGCGCTTCTCGAGCACTGAAAGCAGCTTGCCGGTGAGGATGCTGACCTGCGCGAGCACCGAGGCGTCGGTGCGAGAGGCTTCAAGAACGATGGTTGTGTTCTCGCGTAGCAGGTACGCGTCTTTACCCACAACAATGACGGCGGTTGATTTAGCCCCCGTGCTCACTCGGTCACCGATGCGCACAGGCGAGCCGACTTTTGCGGCGGCCCCATTGATGCTCACCACGCCTTCGGCGCTGACCACGCCCGAGGTGTTCGGCAGATCGCCCTTGGCCAAGGCTTCTTGTATCACGCCAGAAAGTCCAGCAGGGCCGAGCAACCCCACTGCGCTTGCCCACTTCAGATATTGACGACGAATGCTATTCATCAGCACGTACTCCCGGTTGTTTTGTAATATTGACGTCGAAACACAAGATCCCAAACGCCATGGCCCAATCGCAGGCCTCGACGTTCGAAGTTAGATTCCGTTCGGTAGGCCGGACGCGGCGCATAGCCAGATGCGGTATTTTTCAATGCAGGCTCGTTTTGCAAAACATGGAGCATGTGCGCTGCGTATTCCTGCCAATCTGTTGCACAGTGAATGTAGCCCCCCGGCTTCAACTTGCGCACCAGTGACGCGACAAAACCGGGCTGAATGAGCCGGCGCTTGTGATGCCGTTTCTTGGGCCAAGGGTCCGGGAAAAAAATGTGCACGCCCGCCAAACTCTCGTCGGCAATCATGTCGCGAAGCACCTCGACGGCGTCGTGCTGAATCACACGGATGTTCTGAATACTACGTGCACCGAGCATCTTGAGCAACGAACCCACACCAGGGGTGTGTACTTCAACCCCGATGAAATCATGGTCCGGCAGCGCCTCGGCGATGTCCGCGGTGGCGTGGCCCATGCCAAAACCAATTTCGACCACTAACGGTGCCTGTCGTCTGAACGTCTTCGCTGGATCGAGCAAGGTCGAGCCATAGTCGATCACGAAATTGCGCTGCTCCTCGAGCGCGCGCGCCTGCGCGGCCGAGAGGCGTCCTTGGCGCAAGACAAAACTGCGGATTGGCCTTGCCCCCGGAGCGAGGGCATCTTGAAGCGTCGCCTCTTCTGCGGGTGTGTTCTCAGGCACTTGCAGTCTAGGCGGTGTGGGAGGTGTTGATGATGCGGAAGACATGGATGCATTTTCCCACAGCTCTAGACTGCGGCTCTCTGGCCGCGCGCCTTAGAATGAGCCTATGAAAAAGCTAATCATCAAGACCGGACGCGAAAAGTCCTTGCTGCGGCGACACCCATGGATTTTTTCGGGCGCAATCAAACGTGACGAGGGCGCAATACCGGGCGAGGTCGTTCGCGTCATCGCCGAAGACGGTCGCTACCTTGCCACCGCGCTTCTTTCGGGCACCTCACAGATTGCGGCTCGCGTCGTCAGCTTCGACGAAAAGCAAAGCGTGGACGAAACCCTCTGGCGGGCCCGGCTTACGCGGGCCATCCAGCAACGAGAGGCCCTGGGCGCCGGTAGTTCCACCGATAACTCGTCGACAAATGCTTGGCGCTTGATCCACGGCGAGTCAGACGGCATACCGGGGCTCGTTGCCGATCGTTATGGCGACAGCGTCGTCATGCAACTTTCCACCGCTGGTATCGATCCGCACCGGGATCTGTTTGCCGCCTTGCTGAAAGACGTCACTGGTGCGACCTGCGTTTATGAACGTTCAGATGTCGATGTGCGCAAGTTAGAAGGGCTCGAAGTTCGTAACGGGCTGCTGCTCGGCACAATGCCGACCAACCCCGTAATGATCATTGAGAATGGGATGCGCATCGAAGTCGATATCGTTACCGGCCACAAGACCGGCTTTTACCTTGACCAGCGGGACAATCGCGACCTCACACGCACGCTGGCGCGCGACCGCGAAGTGCTGAATTGTTTTTGCTATAGCGGAACCATGAGTGTCGCAGCGATGCTTGGCGGCGCGCGCTCCGTGATGTCGATCGACTCCTCAGCGCACGCGCTCGACACCGCGCGCAAGAATGCCGAACACAACCGATGTAACGCTGCGCAAATGGAATGGGTAGAAGCAGATGTGTTTACCCATTTGCGTCGACTGCGCGACCAAGGAAAGTCTTTTGATTTGGTGATTCTCGACCCGCCCAAGCTCGCGCCCACCTCTCATCACGTCGAAAAGGCCGCACGTGCGTACAAGGACATCAACTTGCTGGGATTGAAGTTACTGCGACCAGGCGGACTACTCATGACCTACTCTTGTTCAGGCGGTGTGAGCGCCGAACTCTTCCAGAAGATCGTTGCAGGGGCTGCGGTCGATGCGGGTGTGGAGGCGCAGATCTTGCAGCGGCTCGCGGCCGGTACTGATCACCCTGTTTCGATCCACTTCCCGGAGGGAGAGTACTTGAAGGGACTACTCCTACGTCGCCAGTAAGAGACGCGCCCACAAAAGTCGCCATTCCACGGTGCTTTTCGAGCATTTATGGCCGAAACGGCAGGAAGATACTAGGGTTTGTGTTTCGCAGATTGCCCTCGATCCCCATAAATGCCTTGACGCCATACGCCTGCGGGCTTAACGTGGGAATGACGGACAAGCAGTTGCACGCGGGAACTTTGCTGAAACGACGCCGGAACTTTCTCTGCACGTTTAGGCCCAAAAGACCATGCACAACTCGACTGTCGCTCTTTCTGATGCCGCGCGCCGATCCAGCGTATTTGGCGCGTTCGTCGCTCCCACGCCGACCGCGTTTGCCACGCTCCTAGCGGCTTTTACCCTTTCCCTAATTAGCGCGCCGGCCGCGCATGCCCAGTACTATGGCGGCGTAGTGTTGAATCAGGCGGCGAACAAAGGTTTAGGCGCAAGCCTGCAATTGGCGGGCGCGGCTTCCGCAGCCGACCTCGCGAATGTGTCCCAACTGACGCGCGGGTTGGTGTTAAGCAACGAACCGAGTCTCGGCATGAAGTTGGGATATCGGTTATCGCCGAACTTTTCCGTTGAGGCGCAATACGCCGATAAGGCCGGTTTGAGCGCGGACTCGGCCGTGCGACTCGAGTCAAGCAATGTGCGTGAGCGTGCGCTTGGACTCAACTTGGTCGGCACCTTGCCCTTGCTCAAGAATTTCTCGGTCGATGGCCGCGCCGGGTTTCGCAGCGAATCGTTTAGCGTTGGTGCGATCGACCCGGTTGCCTCTCACTTCGGACTTGCAACCACGCGGAGTGTCAGCAGCGGCTTACTCGGCGTTGGGTTTCAATACAACTTCAATCGTAGCCTAGGTCTTCGCTTTGATGTCGAGCGCAACCGTCGCTTTTTCAGCGACCGCCAATCGCAAGACTCAGACAACGTGTCTTTCGGCGTCGTCTGGCGCTTCTAGGCGCGCTTACGTGCCGATGCGCCCCTCGCGCGGACTGCTCGCCGACGCCTGATAGACCTTTCGCGGCATCCGTCCGGCCAAGAAAGCTTCACGCCCCGCCTCAACCGCTTTTTTCATTGCGCTCGCCATCAGCACGGGATCACGAGCCTTAGCGATTGCGGTGTTCATCAGCACGCCGTCACAACCCAATTCCATCGCAATGGTAGCGTCGGACGCAGTGCCGATGCCAGCATCAACGAGCACGGGCACCTTGACTCGATCGAGAATGATTTGCAGGTTCCACGGGTTAAGGATGCCCATCCCTGAGCCAATCAACGACGCCAGAGGCATGACCGCGACGCACCCAACATCCTCAAGTGCTTGAGCCTGAATCGGGTCATCGCTGCAATACACCATGACTTGAAAGCCATCGGCGACGAGCTCTTTTGCGGCAGCCAACGTCTCGGGCATGTTGGGAAACAAGGTCGATTCATCGGCCAACACCTCAAGCTTCACCAGCGCGTGGCCATCGAGCAACTCTCTAGCGAGACGTAGTGTTCGTACCGCTTCTTTGGCATTGAAGCAGCCAGCCGTATTGGGCAGGATGGTGTAGCGGCTCGCTGGCAACACATCAAGCAGGCTGGGCTGCGACGCGTCCTGACCAATATTGACGCGTCGAATCGCAACCGTAATGATTTCTGCGCCCGACGCTTCAACTGCGCGCTGCGTTTCGGTGAAGTCCCGATACTTCCCGGTACCAACCAGCAGCCGAGAGCAATAGGACTTGCCCGCAATGGTGAGCGTCTCACTCATTGTTAGCCACCACCGACCGCAATCACGACCTCGACGGAATCACCGTCTGCGAGTGGCACACTCGCCATACTGCTTTTGGGCACGATTTCACCATTGCGTTCAACGGCAAACCGCTTCCCTTCTAGCGACAACTCATTGATGAGGTCGGCAACGCAGGCCCCCTTTGGGAACTGCTGTTTTTTGCCATTTACACTTACGTTTAACATGAAAAAAGTTTAGCACGCGGCTTCTGTGACACACTTGCGCAGACTCAATCAGACCATCGCTCAATCTCATCATGTCCCCTGCGTCGACGCCACGGCTGCTCATCACGATACTTGTCGTCTGGTCCGTGGGTCTTTGTCTATCCGGCTGCTCACCGTTTGACCGCACCACCTGGTGGTTGGAAGTGTTCCCTTGCTTTGTTGGGTTTGCAGTCATGTGGTGGACGCGACACCGGTTCCCACTCACCAACTTGCTCTATGCGCTTATTCTGGTTCACGGCGTCGTATTAATGCTCGGCGGCGCATATAGCTACGCGCGTGTCCCGCTCGGCTTTTGGATGCAGGATTGGTTCGGCTTCGGCCGCAACAACTACGACAAGATTGGACACTTCTTCCAAGGATTTGTCCCGGCGATCATCGCGCGCGAGTTATTGATCAGCTACTGGCACATCGCGTCGCGGCGGTTGGTGGCCTTTCTCGCGCTTGCAATCTGCCTCGCGTTTTCCGCGCTCTATGAACTCATCGAGTGGTGGGCTGCACTCGCACTCGGGCAAGGCGCAGATGAATTCTTGGGAACACAGGGAGACGTATGGGACACACAGTCAGATATGTTTCTCGCAATGCTGGGAGCGATGATCGCGTTGGGGTTGCTCTCGCGGTGGCATGATCGCCAACTCGCGGCGCGCGCGAACGCCGCAGGCGCACGCCCTACTGTGCTAGGCTGACTACATCTGTTTGAACAGGTGGTTGTAGCCCCGACTCACCTGTAGCTCTGTAGTGCTGTCTTTCAACCGCACGATCAAGCGCCCCATGACGTCGCGTGTCGTTCCAGCGATGCGATTCACGTTCACGATGGTCGAGCGGTGGATTTGCCAGAACTGCTCTGGGTCGAGTTGAGCCGATAGATCCGATAAGGGCGTGCGAATCAAAGCCTCGACCTCTCGGTTGCCTTCGCGCGTGAACACGCTGACGTACTTGTCCTGTGCTTGCAGATAGAGCACGTCGTCGACAGCGATTTGCTTTGTCAATTCGCCAACCGACGCACGAATCCACCGTAAGTGCCCCGCCTTGGCTTGCGGCAATACCTTGGCGATCGACTGCAGGATCGCCGCCACATCTTGCGGCGCCTCATTTCGAGTCAACTTATCTTGCACCCGCTTTATTGCCCGAGCCAAGCGCTCGTCTGTCACCGGCTTCAGTAAATAGTCCACAGCCTGTCGATCAAATGCATCGACCGCGTACTGATCATATGCCGTGACAAACACCACATGCGTTTTCGGGTCGATGCGACCCGCAACCTCAAGGCCTGTCAGCCCCGGCATGCGGATATCTAGGAACACAATCTCAGGAACATGGTCGTCGATGAGCCTCAGCGCATCGGGGCCATTGCTCGCCATGGCAACGACATCCAGCTCGGGCCATAGTGTGGCTAGCCGCTCTTTGAGGTAATCAGAAAGATTTTGCTCATCGTCAGCAAGGATTGCTTTTAGGGGCATGTCTTTTGTCAGGATGGCTTGCGGTGTGGTCGAGGAACGTAAATCGCCAGAGCAACGGGCTCGTCTATGCAGGCAGCGTGATTACCATACGCGTGCCGCTCGGTTTATTTTCTTCAATCGAGAGATGCGCGCGCCCTTGGAACAACTTGTCCAAGCGCTCTCGGACGTTTTGTAGACCGATCCCCTTGTTTGCCGCGCCCTGAAAGCCCATCCCAGTATCTTCAACGGTGATCTTGATGGAGTCCCCATCGCGCTCTGCCTTTAGCGCTACTTCACCACCTTCAACCTTGGGTTCGAGTCCGTGTTTGATGGCGTTCTCAACGAGCGGCTGCACCAACATAGGTGGGATGCGAAAACCCTGCAGATCCGGTGGCAAATCCACTCTTGTCGCGAGTCGATTTCCCATACGCACCTTGAGTACAGCGAGAAAGCTCTGCATCATTTGAAACTCCTGATGCAGTGAGGTTTGTGCCTCGCGCGTCGTCGCAAGGGACGCGCGCAAATACGCGATGAACTCTTCCAGCATTTTCTTCGCGTCGTCTGGACGCGCATGAATGAGGCTGGTCACATTGGCGAGCGTATTAAACAGAAAGTGCGGCTCAATCTGCGCCTGCAATGCGCGGAGGCTTGCCTCGACAGCCGATCTTTCAGCAGACTCGGCGCGCTCCCGTTCGCGTGCGAGCTCTAGTTGTCCGACGAGTTCGTCAGCGCGGCGCCTCCAGATCGTCGCGATGACAAGCGAAACGATGAACGAAATGATGAAGCTGGAAATGATCTGTTGCTTGGTGAACAGCCAGCGGTCAATGCCATCAAAGCCAGGGAGTAGCGAAACCAGAAAGAAGCTGCCAGTAACGATTGCCGTACCAACAACGGAGTAACAAAGCACTATCGTCGCAAAGCTCTGGCGGTTAATCCAGCGCAGCAAGGGCTCCATCGCCTCCATGACGATCCACCAAGAAAAGCCGATCACATTCGAAATCAGCAGATTGGCGGCGATCGTCTTCCACAAGAACTCTCCGGTAACCGGTCTCCCACCGAAGAGTACGCCTAGCAGTCCGACCATCGTAAACAGCGCTGCAAACAATGCGTTAAAGATGACCGTGTAGATCACGTTGCGCAGAAAGCTGCGCGGCCACCGCCGAAAGTAGGCGATCGTCTCTAGGGGATGGAAATGGGCAGTTTCCAATTCCAGGCGCTGCTCCGCCTCGCGAATTGAATCGCATGAAGCAGTCAAGCCACCTTCTGCCATCGCAGTTGGATCATTCGGTTTCATAGCAGTTC